>JALFCW010000118.1 GCA_022771625.1 Prevotella sp. | reverse complement strand
GCTGGCGTACCACACAATTCAAGACCGTCGATTACCCCATCCCCGCCTCCATGCTTGATGGCAAAAAGGAAGTGAGAGTGAAGTTTGTGGCTCACAAAGGTCGTCAGGTAGGACAGATTTACGGAGTAAGACTAAAGAAATTTGTTTTTACCTTATAATATTTATCTGAATCTCGCGCTTGTATTTATAAGACTTTCTCATAGTCTTCTGCCTAATACGTTGTTTCTTTTCGTTCCACTCATACCTTGTGATGGAATAGTCGCCTTGCTCAAAGGCATAGCCGTCGCCAGAATCCTGATAGAGCGAAAAAGTAGTGTTGGCGCCAGGATAGACATTCAGGGTGATAGGCTTATCGGCTTGGGCAGCGGAATATTCCACAACTTCTGATGTGGGGATAATGCTACCAGCCTTGACATATAGAGGAAGACGGTCGATAGCGACAAGCACCTCTATCCACTGCCCACCGTCATATGACTCATTTGTCCAAAAGTCATACCATCGGTTGCCTTTGGGCAGATAAACCTTTCGGCTCTTTGCCTCAGCAAGCGGACGAGTGACAGGACATACGAGGATATTGCCAAAGAGATACTCGTCTTTGAGGTCATAGACAACATCATCGTCGGGATAATCAAAAGCAAGTGGGCGCGCCATGGTGTAGCCTGAGAAATACTGTGCCGCCGCCATACTATATATATAAGGTAGAAGCGTGTAGCGCAGGTTGATCATCTTCAGGATGGCATCGTAATAAGGAGTGCCCACCTCGCCAAAGCGCCATATCTCGCGTGGGGTGTCGGAACCATGACTGCGGAGCATAGGTAGGAACGTAGCCCATTGGAACATACGGGTATAGTATTCACGATAAGCCTCATCCTTCACACCATCTTGGAACTCACCGGTATAGAACCATCGGCGTCCGTCGTTCTTGACGAAGAAAGACCCCACGTCAACGGTCCAATAAGGATTGCCCGTAGCCATATAGTTCAGACCTGCCGGTATCTGTTGGCGATATGACTCCCACGAAGCATGAGTATCACCATTCCACACCACAGTGGCATATCTCTGCTGCCCGGCATAGCTGCTTCGTGTGAGATTGAGGACACGCTTGACGTCGGTCGTGGCACGCTGGTTTTCATATAACCCCATCGAGTGATAGAGTGAATACAGACTGCTTCGCTCTGCACCTAAGGCATCGCTGAGTATATCCTTGTTGAGCTGCCAACGGCGCTTATGGTCGTTCCATCCGTATGGCTTATCGCCTATTGATTCAGGTATTTTGTTCCAGTCGCCGTCGAGGGGTTCACTACTGTCACACCACCAAGCATCAAAGCCTTTTGAGAAGAACTCGTCGTTGGCATATTTCCAGTAGTGGCGGCGGGCATCGGCATTGAAGGCATCATACACCGAGTGTTCGAGCATAAATCCTCGTTTGCGGAAATCCTTTTCCTCGGGACAATACTGCGGATTGGGCCAGATGCTCACCATCAGTCGGGCATTCATGGCATGTATGGAGTCGGCAAGAGCCTTTGGGTCGGGATAATACTTGCGGTTCATCTTCATATATCCCCAACCCTCAGGCCAATAGTTCCAGTCCTGCACAATCATATCCACAGGCACATGGCGACGGCGATATTCCCTCATGGTATTGATGAGGTCGTCAGAAGAGACATAACGCTCCTTCGACTGGATATATCCGAAGGCATAGAGCGGAAGCAGTTGCACTCTGCCCGTGAGATAACGATACCCCTCGACAATATCCTCCATCCTGTCACCCTTAATAAAATAGTAGTCAATTTGTTTTGCTGCCTCCATCTGCATTGTAAAACCCTTGCCGTCTGACGAGTATTTCATGGCACATCCGGCATCGAAAAGCAAACCGTAGCCTTGTGGAGACATCAGCACTGGTATCATCACCTTTAGATTGTGCTGAGTGAGCCACATAGTCTTTCCCACGAGATTCATATAATCCTCCATATGGGCACCGAGTCCATACAAAGCCTTGGTGTCGGGGCATGAGAAATGCGATATGTAGCGTGTGCTCTCACCGATAGTATCGCGACGTATGATGTCCTTCACCGTCACCTTGCCGTTGGCAGTTTCCTCCATACGGGCAGTGGCATCGTCATAAACGATACGTTCCTGCACCACTGGTTGTGACTCCCTGGCCACATCCCTCAAGAGTGTCTTGCCGGTCTTTCTATCGATAAACGAGATGCAACCGCCCTCGTTCTTCACGACAATCTCCTCCGACTTCACCTTCTGCCTTTCATATACACACACGCCAGTGTTGTTGCCGGGCAACGAACCGTCAGCCGACCACTGCACTCTTATTATCTTAGGAGTAACAAACTCCACCTTTACATTTGGTGTTTTGTCTTGCGCATTGACAATGACAGATATTGCCATTATCAAAAACAATAAGTGAATTCTATTCCTCATTCCTAATTCCTCTTTCCTAATTTAATACATCACCATCACAAAGCCTCCCCTTGGTTGACAAGCAATCTTTGCAGGCACTTTGCTCTTGCCTTTCTTTATGCTCCAGGGGTCGGGATTATCGGCAGGCAGATCGCCTTTATATCCTGCCTTGTCAGTGAATAATGTGTATTTGCCCTTGGGCAGGAAGGACGTGTCGAAGGAGAGCGCTTGAGGTACGTCCTTACCATTGATACCTGCGATATACCATATATTGCCATGGCGACGTGCCATCACAACCCACTCTCCGGGATAACCTCCGAGCAGTCGGGTTTCGTCCCATGTGGTGGGCAATGCCGACATAAAGTCCTTCACCTCCTTGGGCTGCACGAGATAGCTTTCCGGTTTGTCAGCCCAATGCAGCAACGGCGACTCAAAAAGCACTGGCAGTGCGAGTTCGTGGGCATGGGTAGTGATATGCTTATGCTGCGAGTCGGAGAAAGTGCAGGGAGTATAGTCCATCGGTCCAATCACATTGCGTGTGAACGGCAGTGTGGCATTGTGGGCAGCAGCCTTCGGAGTGAGGGTGGCGTTGTTGTTATACCACTCCGCTCCATATACAGCCTCTACACTTACGAGGTTGGGATATGTGCGTTGCCAACCTCTTGGAATTGTCGCGCCGTGGAAGTTGACCATCAGATGATGGCGTGCGGCACATTCGAGAAGGTCGATACAATATTCCATCGTCTCCTGTTTGTCGCCAGCAAAGAAGTCGATTTTCACTCCTGCCACACCCATCTTCTCAAGCCATTCAAACTCACGCTCGCGGTTTTCGGGAGCATTGAGTCGCTCATGCGGTCCTGGTGCACCCCAAGCCTCTATCCATGCTGTGGAAGAGTTATACCACAGTATGGGTTTGATTCCTTTTTCATGAGCATAACGTATGGCATCCTCTATGTTGCCGCCGTTTTTCATCTCGTCCCATTCCGCATCGATGAGTACGTAAGGCCAGTGCATCTCCACTGCCATATCAACATATTGCCTTACTATTTGATAGTCATTAGAGCCATGATTATATGCCCAATATATCCACGATACAGAACCTGGTTTAATCCACGAAGTGTCCTCTATGCGGCAAGGTTCACTGACATCGGTGACAAGTGTTGATGCCACCACATCCTTCAACTCACCGACAATAATCACCCTCCATGGCGAAAGCCACTGTCCAGTGGTGTTCTGCAGATTTGCGTCCATCACAACTCGGTATTCCTCCTTGTTGCGGTCGTTATATAGCGACGACGCACTGTTGTATCTCTTTATTCCAGCCTCAGTGATTAGGGCAAAGACATTGTCTGACGGTTGGAGAAGAGCAGGATAGCCCCAACGCTTGTTTTCGTTCTCGCCAGTAGTTGACAAGGGGAAGAACTCCTCGTAGGGCTCAGTCCATTTCTGCATCCATCGCTTTGTGCCTTCGGCTATGCGATAAGTGGTCAGTTCCTCTGTGGCACGAGTGTGCTGCAGACCATCGAACTCATAGCGGAAAGCCACTCCGTCGTTATACGCCCTTACTGTCAAAGATTGCTTTCGTCCTATGTTGTCGATATAGAGATAAGTTATCTCGTTGCCCTCGTTGGAGCACTCGTGACGCTTGCCTCCTATCATAGTATAGGATTCCTTTATCGGCTTCACGGGCATCTTAGTATTAAGCGTCAGTTGCTTTCCGCCTCCGTCCTTCATGAGCATACCCACATTGGCTATATCCAATACTTCACACTCGTTGTTGCCATCATGATACACCACGGCAAAACCCTTACCCTTCTCTCTCCACTCCACCTTTCCATTAGGCGATATCACTTGTGCCGAGGCAATAGTTGTTATGGTCATTGCCAATATCGCTGAAATAAACTTCATAATTATTAAAAAACAATCAAAATATATTATTCTGAACTCTTCAATTTTACCAATATTCTGAACACCTTTTCTGGCTCTACCACCCACTTCTCCATAGCCAGAGGGGCTTCCTCGGGCGAGCACTCCATACTGATAAACTCATCCACAGGACAGGTGCCTCGCTCAAGATAGTGGATAAGCGAAGACACCATCAAGATCGTGGCTATGAAACTGGGCTATTTCGACTGCTCCTATTTCAACAAGTTTTTCAAGAAACATTCAGGTGTAACGTCCCAGAAATACCGCGACGTGCACAAGGGCAGTTCAGGTCTGCCCATAGTGTGACTATTTAAATAATTTCTGGGCGAAGAAGTAAAGGCTCTCACGCCATACGGGCCATGTGTGCCCACCAGGAGTTTCGAAGTAGCTGTGCTTAATGCCCATCTGGTCGAAACGCTCGCGCATAGCCTTGCAGTTCTCATAGGCAATATCTTCCTGACCACCCATAGTGATATAGAACTCACGGAACTGATTGTTGTAATATTCGGGACGCTCCTTGAGCTTTGCATAATAGGGTTCACCTGAACTGTTTGCCATAAACGGTTGGGGATTCTTAAACCAACCACTGCTGAATACACCCACATAACGGAATAACTCAGGATGCATGATAGATGTATTCAGAGTCTGTATGCCTCCCATCGACAGTCCTGCCAATGCACGTCCGTCGGCTGTAGTGAGTGTGCGATAGCGGCTTTCAACGAGAGGAATGCCGTCGGTAAGCAACTCCGCGGCGAAATCCTGTGAGTTGCCGTCCATCATCGCTACAATCATAGGCTCAGCCTTTCCCTCGGCAATAAGGTTATCGAGGATAATGTCGGTCAAACCCTGGTTGCTCCATCCGCGCTCATCCTCGCCACCTCCATGCTGCAAGTAGAGCACAGGATAACGCTTGCCGCTTGTAGCATAGTCGGCAGGAGTATATACATAGATATTTTTCCATTGTCCATTAACCTTAGACTGATAGCGAACTCTACTTACCTCGCCATGCTTAACGTCAGCCTTTAGTTGATAACGGTCGGCCTTCTCAGCGGGATAAGGAATCTCTATTCCACTCGTCATCATACTACAACCATAGAACGACTCGCTTGCGGGATCAGCCACCTTTACTCCATCGACCACGAGGAAATAATAGTGGAATCCTTCCGACTGCGGTTCGGTGGTACATGTCCACACTCCGTCGGCACCTTTCTTCATGTCGTAGAGTTTGCCGAGGTCTATCTGCACCTTCTGGGCAGTAGGTGCATTAACTCGAAACTCCACCCTACCGTCTTGCAGCACTCGGGGATATTCCTGATTGCGGATATTCAGTGCTGAGGGTTGCGGCAGTTTTGTCTCCTTCATGCCAGCCTGACGCTGGAAGAAGTTTACCATCCTCTGGAATGTATTGTCATTGAAGGTCACAGGACCATGGTTTCCGTTGGGCACGGTGATAAAGTCTTCAAGACGTCCGGCATCCTTCAGTGCCTTGGAGAAATACTCGCTCTGGCAATAAGGCACCACAGGGTCGGTATCACCATGAATGACGAGGAACATGGGGTCTTTCTTGTCGATATACGACATGGGATTCATCGCGCGCACCATATCAGGATTCTCTGCCGACGGACCACCTATTATGACAGCCTCGGGAGAGTTGGCATCCTTATATGTCTCGCAACGCTCCATGCGGCTCATGTCGATAGGGCCAAACCAATCCACCACGGCGTTTACAGCACTGCTCTCCTTGGTGTATTGTCCGAGCTGTCCCTCTATATCCACTTTCACTTTGCCAAACTTACGTGTCTTCACACCATTGGTTGTTCCAGTCAATGAGGAGAGATGACCACCTGACGAATATCCTGTGATACCAATAAAAGAGGTGTCGAGACCATACTTCGATGCATTGCCGCGAACATAGCGGATGGCAGCCTTCACATCCTGTAGCTGTGCAGGAAACTTGGCTTCGGTGCTGGCGCGGTGGTTGATGCTCACCACTGCAAAGCCCGCGTCGAGCAATTGTTGTCCGTATGACTTAAAGGCATCAACCTTGGAATTGTTGCTAAACCATGCACTGCCGTATATAAGCACTACGACCTTGTGTGCCGATTGCCCATCGTCGGGAGTGTAGATGTCTAGTTTGTGACCAGTTAGGCCATCGCCTACATAGTCAACGTCCTTCCAATTGTTTGCTGTTGCAGCACCAGCCATAAGCAATGCCATGGCAGCTGCTACGATTCTGTGAATAGTTGTTTTCATCTCTTTCGGTTTAATTAGTATTATCGATTTCACGGCAAAAGTACGAAAAAGTTTCGAAACTATAACATAATAGGCACCATATATTTTACGAGAAAGTTGAATAAATATTAATTATGTAACAAAATAATAACTATAAGATACATTTGAATGAAAAAATTGCTAAATAGACATAATAAAATAATAAAGGTATTGACAAGTGGGTGATTTTTTATTATATTTGCAGCGTGAAAACGTGAGTGCGACATTGCACTCCAAAAAGAAAGGAGACATTATGACAAAACTTAAGGAAATCTATCGTTGCCCCATTTGTGGCAACATGGTGGAAGTGTTGAATGCAGGAGCAGGCGAATTGGTGTGTTGCGGCAAACCGATGATTCTGCTCAAAGAGAACACTACCGACGCTGCACAGGAGAAACATGTTCCTGTGGTTGAGAAAACAACCAATGGATACCACGTAAGGGTGGGAAGTGTGGAGCATCCGATGCTCAACGAGCACTATATCCAGTGGATCGAGTTGCTGACACCCAAATCGGTATTGAGGTGCGAACTGAAGCCCGGATGCAAACCTGAGGCAACATTCTTCACCAACGAGGAGTGTCTGTGTGCCAGGGAGTACTGCAATCTTCACGGACTCTGGAAAGCATGACGATGATAATCGAACTGCCTAATCTATCATAATCCCCCAAAACAACAACTCTTTAGTTGTTGTTTTGGGGGATTATACATTCAATTAGTTTACTGTTATGGATGGGGTAGCGTCGGCACAAGGCCGACGGCTGCCCATCGAAACGAGAGAGAGTTATAGTCGGTTACGTTCACTTTGTCCTGCATGGCTACCCTTGTATCTGCTCTTCGTGGCATTGAACCGCCAAGATACATTGAACCCGATTCGACGGGCATCGCGATAAAGACGAAAGATATTTCTGTACCCTATACCGCCATATGCCGTTCCTTCGTCGTATTTAGTGCGCAAGATGTCACTGGCGACGAGGGCTACATTGAGGCTTTTGTCCCGCAGGAATTGTTTGCTAAGGCGGAGGTCGAGACTTCCAGTTGTCTTGTTTATCCAATAGGCTGACTTCTGATAGGGCGTGATGCTTCCCGTTACATTCAGCATCCATGCGTGAGGCAGGGTAAAAGTGTTGTCGAACGTGAAGTCAGTCATCAGTCCGTGCCAGTTGTGGGCGATGCCCAACTCCCCGTAATCATGGTCTTGCACAGCGAACTCTACTGAATAGTTCATCTGACAGATGCCGATTTTGGGTGTGGCGTTGAGGACTATCATGTAGTACTGTGTCTTTGGAACGGTACGGAAGTCGGTTAGAATCGCACCAGGATGGTCGACATCGTCGTAGGTAGAACGTATAGAGTGATATACATTTTCCTGATACCCGTAAATGGCTTCGGCGTATATCCACTTCCACTGCGATTTCCACGCAACACGATGGTTGGTTTGGGGCTGAAGGAAAGGGTTGCCACTATTGTATTCATACTTACTGGTATAGGTGACTGCCGATGACAGGATGGAATATGGCGGGTTGTTTCGTGTACACTGGTAGGAGAGCGAATGGGTCCATGGTGAGTGCTGATAACTGATGGACAACCGGGGTATCAACACGTGGTAGTTAGGACTCATCTCGTCGTTGCGCACACCGTCAAGTTCGTAACGGTTGTGCTCATTCTGCCAGCGCAGCCCTGCATTGACGGAGAGGCTCCCCACTTTTAGCGAGTAATTGGCAAAAACGCTCCAGATAGCAGTTTGCTGTCGGATGTGGTTGTCGGCAGAGAAGCCGCTTTGGGTGAAGTCGCTGGTGCGGTCAACGGTGGATGCCTCCTCTCCAAAGGTTAGCTTGCCAATGGGAAAAGGGGCTGTGATGACCAGTTTCTCGGCAATCAGTTGGTTCTTCGTGGCCGTACTGCTGCTAACGGGTGTCTCGCCCTCTGTGCCTCCGCTCATCTCGTTTTGGGAATGGGCATTGTAATAGTCTGCACTGAAATCCACCTTCCACTTCCCGATTTCTCCGATATAATAGGCATTGATACTATGCTTTAACTTAGGCTTAGTCAGCGTCGTTGTCGTACTATGCCCTTCGTCCACCATCATACCGTCCTGCATGGTTTGCATGTCATTGGCGCAGATATACTTTCGGTCGCCGATATAGTTGTTGGCCGTATAGGTAAAGCCAATGGAATGGTGGTCGTTGATTTCCCAGTTCCATCCGAGGTCGGCAAAATAGTATTTCATGTGATACTTGTATTCCTCTTCTTTTCGATGGTTCCAAATGGACGATGCCTGCAATTGTTCGTCTGTTGTTTTTACCGTCTGTGTGTTGTTGTCTGTCAGGTAACCTCGAACGAAGAAGTCCATACCGTTCCGTAGGCGATAGTTCAGGGCAGCATTGGCACTCTCATAATGTTCGTGCCCTTGTCGGTAAGCACCAGAGAAGTTGCCGCTCCAGCCTTCGCCTGTGCGACGGACAGTCTTGATGCGGATTACCGACGAGACAGCGGCGTCATATTCAGTTCCTGGCTGTGTGATAATCTCTACCGACTTGACCTCATCTGCTCGCAGACGCTCTAATTCGTCCTCTCCTCTCACTTTCTTGTTGTTGATGTAGATTTCGGGCTTTCCATGACCTGCTATCTCGCCGTTGCTCATCATCAAGGGCAGACGGGTGAACATTTCGTTGGCAGAACCGAATTGCTCCAAAGGAGTGCCTTGAATCGAGACTTGCAGGCCCCTGTCTGTTGAAGTATATAGCAGCCTATGACCTTTAACGGTAACTCCTTTTAATGTATAGTTATCTGGCTGCATCCGAATTGTCCCCACCTCGGCCTTGTCGCAGAGTCTGTAGACGGTCTTGTAACCGACGTAGGAGATACGGGCGATCACGGTGGGCTGTTCGTAGGGAATAGCAAAGTAACCGCTTTCGTTGCTGACACCACCGCTAAGCAGCGTGGAGTCGGAAGGATTGAGGATGGCAATGTTGGCGTATGCCACTGGCAATCCTTGTTCGTCGATGATGGTGCCCATCAGGTGGTGGTCGGTTTTGTGGGTACACTCCACATAGATTTCTCGGTCATCGGGCTTCACGGTCATGCGAACTGGATAGAAGCCTATCATCTGCTGGATGGCATCGGGCAGTTTCTTGTTCTTGATGGTGGCTGTGATGCGGAAGTCCTCCAGCTCGTTGTAGAGGAAGTTGACGACGTATTCCGTCTGCTCGTTGTTCAACTGGAGCAGGGCCTCGCTGAGCGAAGGTGTCAAGTGGCATGCAGAGGATGCAGGCCATGAGCGTCAGAGTATATAGCGTACGTCTCATTTTACTACCAATGTTTTGTCTTCCATGCCGATGTTCACGGCCTCGAAGGTATTCAACTTTTCTACAACACGCGAGAGACTGTCTTCACGCTTCCATACAAAGTGGAAACGAAGGTGGCGGACCGCTTCATTCTCAAACTCCACGCCGACGCCGTGGGCTGTAGCAATAGCTGTGAGCATGGAGTCGAGCGGCACATTGTTGAAAATGTATGGCTCAACGGAAATTGTGTCGGCCTGAACCGTATCTGCTTGCAGGGAAGTGACTGGATCAATGTCTGTCGTTTGCTCTGTTGTGGGCTGTTGCGGTTTGGGCGTGCTGATATTTCGCACAACTTGGATAGCGGCAAAGGCAATGCCCGAAACCAGGAGTACACCGATGAAGGATGCAGCTATCTTGCGAGGTGCGAGGTAAGTGCGAAGACGGGGTTTATATTCTCCTTCGTCGAGGATTTCCAACTCTTCTGAATGGCTGGCTACAAACTTCTCCCATTCGGCATCCACGTCTGGGGTGTCGTTGTTAAGTTCATCGTGTTTTAAGGCACGCTTAGCGAAGCCAAGTTGCTGCACGAGGTGACGCATCTCGTCATCGGCGAGTATCTGCTGCAACTGCTCGTCAGTCAGTTGCTCGGGGTGTTCCTGTAATTCCAGAAGCCACTCTATACGCTCTTCTTCGGTCATCATATTGCTTTTGAGTTTGAATTAAAATACTTTCTTATTTTCTCCACAGTCTGCTTCAGGTGGGTGTGGACGGTCTGACGGCTGACGTTCAGCGCTTCAGCCACTTCCTGGCAGGTCATCTCTCGTAGGTAACGCAGTCGGAATACGTTCTGCTCCATCAGTGACAGATTGTCCCGCAAGTAGGACATCAGTTCTTCCATCTGCATTTCTTCTTCCACCGTATTGTCGCTAACAAGTGTATCAGTGCACTCGGTAAGCAGGCGTGCAAAGCGTTCATGCACCTGTTTGTGTTGCAACACATTCAGACAACGATGGCGCACGCTCGCCAAGAGGAATGCTTTTGCGTTGTCTGCTCTCATCACTACCTTGCCGCTAAGCAGACTGGCGAAAACATCGCTCACCACGTCCTTGCTCTCCGCTTCATCGAAGAGTAATGTGAGTGCCAGATGATACATCTGCGTGTAGTGTGTCTTGAACAGACTTTCGATTTGACTCCGTCCAATTCCTCCTCGCTCGGCAGAGTTGATGCGAACATCACTCTGCGCTCGCTCGTTCATCATTTCTTTTCGTGTCATACACTTATAATACAGTTCAGACGTAGAAAATGTAAAGCAGAAATGCGATTATTTTCAATTCAAACTCAATTTTTCTATTGTTGGGGCGTTTTTTTCAATCAAATCGGGCGAGGATGTGCTGTTTCCCATCCTCGCCCGTCTTGTATAATTTGTCTATTGCCATAGCGGTTCGCTCTCCGTATGTACTCCACACATATTCATATCTCGCATTACTATTTATGTAGGTTGCAGTTCTTCTGCCAGATAACTATATACATAGCCAGAGGACTGAAAGAAAAGTCCAGTCTTCGGATTATTTAATTTTTCAAACAAATGTGAGGTATAGACGACATCAAAGGCCTGCTCCATAGAAAGACCACGCTCGTCCATCAGTCGGGAGATAAGGTCTTTGACTATCTCCTCTTTCATGTTCTGAAATTCTGCCTGTGATACCTTCATCTGCTTGTTTGCTTTATCAGTTTGTCTATTGCTCTCTGTGTACAGAAAGCATACTGGAATGTGATGCCCTTGATATACTGAATGCGCTTCAGGAATTCCTCAAAGGAAATGTAACCTTGTTTGTAACGTGTAATTTGGGCACCTATTCGGTCGTTTGCTATCGGGCCATACACGATGTCGTAATCATGTAGAGTCCTGCCGTTGGGTTCTGTTCGATGGTCATAGACGAAATGTGCCCACTCCTCTGTATAAGCCTCAAACCGCTTGATTTGAAACTTCTCAAAAAGAGCCTCGTCAAACTCATACACATTGACGATGGGAGTGGCCTCCTCAAATTCTGCACGGAACTGTGCCATCTCCAATGCCTGCTGCTCGTCATCCGATAGATAGAAAGCCCTGCCAAAATCCTTGTTGGGCTTAGACTTCGCTAAGTCAACATGAGGGATGTCAATAGTTGAGCCATGATAGAGTTTCATAGGTTTCCGCCCCTCCTTTGGCAGTATTCCCGCAAGGTCTGGATGTTCTCTTCTACCGATAGCGTGTGCATCACGTTGTAATGCTTGTCGCAAAGTGCCAAAGCGCCATACTGGTTGAGGTATCGGTAAGCTTTCGCCTCCGACACCTTGTTGTGAGCAGCGAACTCCGCCACCAACAACACAAGATACTCTATCCTCTCCATTACCTGCTTTGACATAAGCAAATCTCTTCCTTTTAGTCCGCACAAATACCATGTGGCATGGCGCGGCTGATGTAACATTGTATGCAAAGTTACTCATTTATTTCAAATACACCAAGTTTTTACAATTTGAAGGCATCATTTTTAGTGATTTTTAAGAAATTACACCTTGTCTATTCATATTAGGATGATATTATTGCTAAAATGGCCGCCGAATTATTAACCTCTGTGTATATCAGCAATATATGCCAACAGAGATACTTCCCTGTTCAGAAATTGTACCGTTTTGAATTCGTTGTTTTTAAGAAAGTACTGTAGCTCAGCGCATTAGGAGATATAAATAGGCTTCCACATGAACTATTTTACCAACGATTTTTACAGCATGTCAAGCAATGCGATGTTATAGGATTTGTTTTCACAAAGCATCTTGAGGAATTCCTTTGTACTGCGCTTGGTATAACTGTCTTTGAGGATATGGAACGAACCCTCCATCTGCGTGTTTTGATGGTCGAGGGTAATGACCTTGATGCCAGGAATATGACTTACCGCTGCCTGACTGATAACAGTAACAAGAAACTTCGACGACCTGACAAGGTCGATGATGACATTCACTTCATTAATTTCCAACCTTACATTAAACTGGCTTTCCGAGCCTCTTGTCAGAAGATCAAAAGCATTGCGGGCCTGAAGTCCCTTGGCTGGCATTACAAATGGAAAGCGCTTGAGGTCGGCGAACTTAACCTTTTCCGCGCCTGCTAAGGGATGATGCTCGGAAACCACTACAGCCAACTGATTGTCAAACAATATGTGCGACTCTATCTCAGGACTTATGCTTGTAGGTTTATAACTCAATGCCACATCAAGTTCACGGTCTTTCACCATGCGTATCAAGGTCTCCATATCATGACAATGAATATTGAGTTTGATGTCGGGATATTCTTTCATAAAGAGCAACACCGTATCCTTGAGCAGCGGAATAAAGGAGAATGTAGATCCGATGTTAAGACAGCCTGCCTTCAAGCCTTTGATATCGTTCATCCTGTCTATACACACATCAGCGGCATGCAGTGTGCGTTTGGCCTCGGGAAGGAATGCCTCGCCAATATCTGTAAGACATACGCGATGAGAAGAACGCTCAAAGAGCATTACTCCCAACTCATTCTCCAACTGCTTTATCTGCTGCGACAGTGTGCTTTGCGTGATGTTGAGCAATCGTGAAGCCTCACTGAAACTATTCGTCTCAGCCACGTTTACAAAATATTTCAGTTGCCTTAATTCCATTCTAATCGTATAATTTATAAAAACGCTGCAAAAGTACAACAAATAAATCATACGCACAATAGTCTGCTATTATTATTTTCGATAATATTATCGATTATGATTATTAATACCTATAAATAACCATTATCGAAACAATCAATAGGCAAATCTTCCTGCTTATTATTATTTGCAGTAATTTTGCACCCGAAAAAAATCATTAAGTAATAGAGAATTATGGAATACATTATTGATGAAACTGCAGCAAGCCAATGCGCATGGCTCGTATGGGCGCTTGCATTGGGAACCGTGTTACTGAAGCCAGCTATCAAAATCTTGTTTAAGGTTTGGAAAACAAACAAGCGATTGCACATCATCTCGTATGGTGACAACAAAATATATAATTATGATGACGAATATGACTACTGAACCATCTGCCATACCAGCTGACGAGCATACAAGAATAAAGAATGTATGCAAGTTTATAGAGGAGTATGCCACGGCCATGTTGTCTGCCGGTGCCACTACTTCTCGTATAGAGCATTGTGTGGAGCGCATATCCAAACGCTATGATATAATATCCGACCTGTCGCTACTCCCCTCGCGCATATTATTGACAGTATGGGACACAAGCCATAGGCATAATTACAGTCTTGTAGGCCACACACATAAAAACGGCATAAACCTGCAGACCGTAACAGAGTTGAGCCGCTTGTCATTTCTCGACATCCCCCTTGAGACAGCTTGCGAACAGATGAAACTCATTATCTCTACGCCACGACTGAACAAATGGGTTGTCATTCTGCTTACGGCATTGGCCAATCTATCCTTCTGCCGACTGTTTGATGGCGACTGGTATGCAATGGGAGTGGTGTTTGCCGCCACTGTCATCGGCAATGTATATAAGAACTATATGTTCGAAAGGCATTGGGACATAAGATTCACAACAATTGTGGCAGCATATATATCTGCCATCGTCGGTTCGTCGTGTTTCATCTTCGATTTCGGAAGCACACCACAGACAGCCTTGGGAACATCTGTGTTGTGGCTCGTACCGGGAATAAGATTCATCAATGCTATAAGTGACATGACAAACGGCCACTATGTCGTGTCGCAAAGCAGGATGACAGATGCAGTCATTACCACCATCTGCCTTTCCTTAGGTCTTTGTCTTGCTTTACTCACATTAAATATACAATGGAAATAACAACCCTATTCACAGACGGCCTCTTTGCCTGTATGGCGGCAATAGGTTTTGGAAGCATCAACAACACACCGCGCAACCTGCTTCCCTGGTGCGGACTCATCGCCGCCATAGGCCATGCAACCCGCTTTGCCCTGATGAACTCTTCCTTTCATCTCAACATCATACTTGCCGGATTTGCCGGTAGCATCTGCATTGGCATAATATCATCGTTTGCCTCGCGCCATTATCGATGTCCCTACGAGGTATTGGCATTTCCTGCCCTATTGCCGATGATACCTGGAATGTACGCATACGGTACAATCCAGGCTCTCATCAGCTACTTGCAGTTTAATTCTTCCGATATGCCGTCTGAACACTATCTCAACATCCTTGCCTACAATGCCATCATGACGATGCTTATCATCCTTTTTATGGTCGTAGGAGCACTTGTCGGAATATTTGCATCCCGAATATTCAAGAGCTTCAGTTGAGGCGAGTGGCGTGAATCATTCTACATGGATACATTTATAGCCGTGCCATTATAGTTGACTGTTTTCACATCCTCTGTACCGGCGAGGCGGATATTAAACCTACGATTTGTCATCATGCCTGGGAAATTGCCCTTGCGGGAGTCTATGGTTAGCGTACGCTTCTTGTTATCCCACTTCATTTCAATGGTGGAATATGCGCCATGCTCATAATTGTAGTTGTCTCCCTCGTCTTCATAGAGTAAGAAAGTGGCATTGCTGCCTGGATATATCACAATGTCGAGGTTGTCCCACTGCTTCTCGGTGGCATACTGCATCACTGGAGCCAAAGGCAGGATGGAGCCTGCCTTTACAAACATGGCAGTGCGGTCGAGGGCACTGGGAATAGTGACATCACGTCCGCCACGATAAAGAGTCTCGGTATTGAAATCAAACCAGTCGGCACCCTTCGGCAGATATTTTGTCACAGTCTTCTCCTCCGTGAAATCCGCATTTACTTCCTTTATCTTTTCATCCTTTAATTCTCTTTTCTCCCATCCGCTCATGGCATCCTCACGGAAAATCTTCTCTTCGGTGTATTGAGGGTTGAGAATCGGCGTGGCGAGTATGGAACGTCCGAACATAAACTCGTCTGCCATATCCCATGTGCGACGGTCGGAGGCGAAATCATAATGCAAGGCACGCAGATAACTCTCGCCTTGCGAAGTAACCTGCCATGCTGTGCTATACAGATACGGCAGAAGACGATAACGCAGACGTATGGTCTTTTCTATTGCATCATATACAGGTTCTCCTTTCTTTCCAAATTGGTAAATCTCTCTCGGAGCATCTGCACCATGACTGCGGAATACGGGACAAAACAACCCATACTGCATCCAGCGCACATAAAGTTCCTGATACTGCTTGTTGCGTGGAGCAGAACCAGCACCATTAGTATTATAAGAGCCACAGAAGAATCCGCCGATGTCAGTGTTGAAATTGGGACATCCAGTCATAGTGTAGTTAAGTCCTGCGGGCACTTGCTTCCTGAGCATGTCCCAGGTTGATGCCACATCGCCTGACCACAATCCCGAGCCATAGTGTTGCTGTCCTGCAAACGCCGAGCGGGTCATGATGAACACGCGTTTCTCCTCTGATGCCTTACGCTGCTTTTCATATATGCCTTTCACTGTGGCAAGAGGGAACAGATTTCTAACACTTCGCCACGAACCCATAGCACCCTTTTGCTCATAGTGTTCCTTTTTCGCGTTGAAGAAGTCGGGGTCGGTGGAATCCATCCACCATGCATCCATACCATAGTCAAACAATTTCTTGAGATGATCCCAATAAATCTGTCGAGCCACAGGACTGAAAGCGTCATAAACCCTTACACCTGAGGGATAATCCATTCGTGGAGGCCAGATGTGTGACAATCCGCTCTGCGGCCATGTCTCGAAATCAAACAGCAACCCTTTTTCCTTAAGTTTTGCATATTGCTGTGTCTGAGGTCCAAAACTTGCCCAGATAGAAATCATGATATGTGCGTTTTGCTTGTGCACACTGTCTATCATCATTTTGCCGTTAGGAAATGTCTCCCCTATAAAGTCCATGGCATTCCATGTATAGTTGCTTCCCCAGTACTGCCAGTCCTGTATAATACCATCAAGAGGCACTCGCAGCTTTCGGTATTTGTCAACCACCTCGAGTAGTTCCTGCTGCGACTTATAACGTTCGCGACATTGCCAGTAGCCAAAGGTCCACAAGGGGAACATCGGTACATCGCCCGAAAGCTGTCGCATACAGCGATTCACTCCGTCGGCAGTCTTTCCATACATAAAGTAGTAGTCTGCACAATCGCCCACCTCTGCCTTGAAAGTCATACCATGGGCATTGTCCTCGAAATAGGCTCGGCTATAGTTGTCCCAATATATACCCCATCCTTTTATAGACTGTATCACATTCTGAAAATCTTCGAGATTAGTCTGCTCCACAATCTTTGACAGTCCTCGTCTGTTGAGTTTACCATCCTGCACCGTTCCGAGTCCATAGATAGCCTCGTTCTTTTCCAACTGATATGTATGTGTCACTTGGTATCTTCCCTTGTCGCTACCCTCGTCACGTTTTTCAAAACCTATGTTTTTCTCTTTCAGTAGAAGTTTACCAGACTCTGAGTAGAATACCAACAGACCAGTACGGCGGTCAATATCCACCATAAGAGTCTTGGATTTCATTCTTACCTTCGATGTACCGTAAGCCACATCGACACCAAAATCTGTTTTGGGCTTCATTGTCACCACCTCGCTCTTTACTTCTGCGGCATTGCTACCAACAGGAGTTTTGGTCACCCTTACAATGTCGGATGAATAAAAGGTTACATTAATGTCTTTACCATCAACAGATAGTGAGACGTTGTTTCCCGCCGAATTTTCTTCGGCATGCAATGCAGTAACGAATAATGAGCATACTGCGAACAGCAATGTTCTTGTCTGATTAATTGTTATTACTTTCATTCTGATATAGTATTATATGGTTATATATTGTCGATAATATCCTTACTGTCGTCCCATTTCTATTATTCTATAACGTCCACTAAGATGCATCAGGGCAAACAGGCGGACAAGACCGTCATAATAGGCATCAAAGTAGCCATCCTCGTATGGTTCATGTTTGGAGTTCCACAGACGCTCAATGAATTCGCGACTTTTCACATGTGTGGCTGCTAATGACGCTGCTGCGGATGTGGCAACGAATCCTACGGAATGACGAAGTTTTTTGTATCCTCCAGCCTCAAGAATGTCATCGGGTTCACTGCCGTCGATGTTATATTGGTCGAGGAAGGTATCAATGCCTTTGGAATAGAGGAAATCCTGTATGCGGTTGGCATACTGCTGCTGCCAATCCCTGTCGGCACACGACCACGAATAATCCATGGCAATATTCATCGGCACACGCCATGAGTCATAACGGAAGGCATCGCCAAGAACACCGCCTCGGTGCATGAGAGAGCCGTCGAAGTTATTGTAGTCGGGATTGAGTCCTGTCACCGGATGTATGCTCTTGTGCAGATACTCACGAGAAGCCTTGGCACAGTCGAGCCAGAACTGCTCACGCCCGTCATTGGCATATTTCGCCCATATCTCATAGAATACGGGGATATGATATGAGGGGTCGGTAAACTGCCCTCCCCATGGGTCGGGAGTAAAGGTGATAAGCTTGTGCTCGATGTTGATGAGCGGTGAGGCATCCGACATACCCGTTTTCTCCATTGAGCAGTTGAGGATGTTTTGCGCCTCGGCAAGATAGTTGATACCAGTGTCGTTGCCCCAACGGTTGGAAGCGAAGATCAACGAAGTGACAAAATAGAGTTCACCGTCGGATGCAGCCCCCTGGGCATTAGGCGTTCCATCGGTCTTGCAGCTCCATCGGAAGTATCCCTTTCTCTGCCCTTTTTGATGCTGCATATATTTCTTTGACCATCTCCATAAGCGGTCGAAGATATCTTTCTTGTCCCATTGCACCGCAATCATCATGCCGTATGACATTCCCTCGGTGCGCACGTCATTGTTCTTGATGTCTGAGATGTATGCCATAGAGTCGCCCACTTCGAAATACACCTTATTCTTGCCTGTGAAAAGTCCATCGAAGGCTTCCTGCAACTTTGCGTCTATAGCCGTCTGCGAATATCCCATTTCGGCGAACATATTGCGGTATTTCCCCGATTTCATAGCTCCTTGCGCCCAAGGCATCATGTCGAATCCTATATAGTCGATTTCGGTTTTTGTTCCTTTCATAAGCGTTACATTAATGTCTTTGATACCTATAGGTGCTTCCTTTACCTTTACTCTAACGTCCCGCCATTTGTCTGTTTTTGGAACATCCACCACAGCCACGATCTTGCCTCCAGCCTTTACGACAATGCGTGCTGCCGAAACCGACTTTGCCCTAACGACAATCTCGCATACAGCATCATTGCCGAAGTCAACACGATTATATTCCACCAATGCTCCCTTCTTAGGGAATATCGTCTTCCATCCCTCGAATGGAGCAGAAGGATTAATAAACTCGATATCAGCACCACCAGATATTCTACTATACCTGTCAATCTCTATACGATTGCGTGCCGAAGTCACTCCCACTCCTCGCAGTGTGGGCGTAACCTTGCGGATTGTTCCGTCGGAATTGAAGAAGAGCGAATCGCAACGTGCCGAGCGCAGTTTGTCAAACTCAGGTGAATAGTCGTTGTGATGATAGAAGAGATACCACTGTCCCTTATATTCGACGATGGAATGGTGATTGGTCCAGCATGCCACCGGCGATTCGTCCATAATAACTCCCTTGAACTCAAACGGTCCCATAGGTGAGTCGCCCATAGCGTATGCCAGAGTCTCTGTTGAGTCGCGCACCCACGGGAAGGTGTAGTAATACTTCCCCTGTCGCTCAAAGACAAAGGGTCCTTCCTTGAATCCCTCGGGCAAGTTCTTCACCTGTTCCGGTTTGGAGTCGAGTTCCATCATATTGTCCTTGAGTCGTGCCATCCACATTCCCATACCAGCCCAATAGATATATGCCTTACCATCCTTGGGGTCGATGAGCACGCATGGGTCAATACCATTCAGTCCCTCTATCGGTCGCCACATGGGTTGGAAAGGTCCTTCGGGACTTTTGGCAATAGCCACTCCCACACCAAATCCTTTCTTCTCGCCACGAGGTGCCGCAGGGAAATAGAAATAATAATTGCCACCCTTCTCCACGCAGTCGGGCGCCCACATGGCGTATGAGTCACGCTTCACCCATGGCACCTTGTTCTGTGTGACAATCACCCCATGGTCGGTCCAGTCGGTAAGGTTATCCGACGAGAAGACATGATAGTCCTCCATCGAAAACCATTTTTTCTCGGGTTCCACCGGACTGACGATGTCATGCGATGGATATACATACATCTTGCCGTTGAACACTCTTGCCGTTGGGTCGGCGGTATATTGGTCACGTATGATAGGATTTTGCGCCAAGGCAACAGAGGTTGCCATGCCCATCATTGTCAATAGTACGAGATTCTTCATTCTTAATTTAAAATGATGTTCAACTTCTTCAAATCCTCCGGACGTGAACTGCTACCTACGAACACCTCGTATTTTCCAGGTACTACGCGCATGGTATTGGTGTCTGGATCGAAGAGTGTGAACGCCTCCTCGTCGAGCTTGATTTCCACCTTCTTGGTCTCTCCCGGCTTCAATGTCACACGCTCAAAGGCCTTGAGGGTCTTCAGCGGACCGTCAGCATCGTCGCAACGACGCACATACACCTGAACGACCTCGGTGCCCTCACGCTTGCCCGTATTCTTTAATGAAGAATGAAGAGTGAAGAGTGAAGAATCACCTGCGGGTTGCTTCTCTATCTTTATATTTTCATTTTTAAATGTTGTATAGCTCAATCCATAGCCGAAGGCATAGAGCGGATCTGAGAAGTAGCGATATGTGCGACCCTTCATCGAATAGTCCTCAAAGTCGGGCAACTGACTACTACTCTTGTAGAATGTCACCGGCAACTTACCCTGGGGATTATAGTCACCGAAGAGAACGTCGGCCACTGCCGTACCGCCCTCCATACCGGGATACCATACCTGCACGATGGCTGCACAACGCTCTGCCTCAGGGGCAAGGGCAATCGCAGAACCGGAGCAGTTGACAAATACAATCTTCTTTCCAGCCTCGGCAAGATGGCGTATGAACTCGCGCTGCACCTTAGGCAGTTCGATATGTGTGCGGTCGCCTCCCTTGAATCCATCAATCTTCACAGGCATCTCCTCGCCCTCGAGCTGAGATGAAATACCGCCTACGAATACAACGGTCTCAATACCCTTCAGTTTCTCGATTGTCTCATTATAGTCGATAGGCAGTTCCTCGCCGATGTTCAGTTTCATGTTTGCTCCCCATGTCTTCACTGTGTGATAAGCCAGTTCCACCTCGTATGTCTTTCCCTTCTCCACGTCGAGTTCGAAGCGCATCGGTTGGTCGCGCCATGTGCTGTCGGCAGCGAGAGTCTTGCCGTTGACCTTGAGCGAGAAAGCACCGGTGTATTGCATGCGGATGACCGCCTTGCACGACTTTTCGGGCACGAATGTCGTCTCATACATAGCAGAAAAGTCCTCCATCCTCACACCATTGGCAAAGGTATGCTGACCGCTTGTAGTCACAGCGATTGGGTTGACGTAATATTCCGTGGTCACCGGTTTGCCCGAGCGTGTGGTGTTATTCCAGAACGTACCTCGAATACCCTTCTTGCCATCGGCAGAGCACTGCGGCAGGAAACTGTTGACAACACATTCCTCGGTGAGGTCGCATCCCTTGAGATACGTAACGTTCTTCTTGCCCACCTTGGCACGAATGCCATCGAGAATAGTGACAGTGGAGTTAGGAGTGCCGTTGTAATTTCCCCACATCATCGGGATATTGTCGGCATTAGGACCGATAACTGCAATCTTCTGCTTCTTAGAGAGAGGCAGCAATTCCTCATTCTTTAATAGCACAATGCTCTGCCTTGCCATTTCCAGAGAGAGTTGGCGATGCTCCTTGCAACTGAGTATGGAAGGAGAAATTTTCGACCACTCGCACTCCTCATGAGCGTCCATTTCTCCGAGTTCGAATCGTCCTTCGAGCAGTCTCACCACATGCTTGTCAATCTCCTCTTCGGTAATCAGACCTTTTGCCACCGCCTCGGGCAGTTTGGCGTATGCATATCCGAATCCACATTCCACGTCGGTACCAGCGATGACGCCCTTAGCAGCTGCATGCTGAGGTGTGGATGACGACTTATGGGTTGTGAAGAAGTCGGCAATGGCACCACAATCGCTCACCACCATATACTTGAATCCCCACTCGTCGCGCAGTATCTGCTGAAGCAGTCGGGTGCTGCCGCAACATGGCTCGTCGTCCCAACGCTGATAGGCACACATCACCTCCCTCACTTTTGCCTTCTGCACCAAATCCTTGAATGCGGGCATGTATGTCTCCCACAGGTCGCGTGGCGACACATTGTTTATATTTGCCACATGGCGGCTCCATTCCGGACCGCTGTGTATGGCATAGTGCTTGGCACAAGCAAGCAGTTTACGGTATTTTGCCGACTCCGGTCCTTGCAGTCCTCTCACCACGGCCTGTCCCATAAGTGATGTGAGATGCGGGTCCTCGCCGTATGTCTCCTGTCCACGTCCCCAACGAGGGTCGCGGAAGATATTCACATTAGGAGTCCACACCGACAGGCAATGGAATCTCGTGGCGCCCACTCCGTTCTGATATTGCTCGTTCCACTTGGCGCGAGTCTCGTCGCTCGCCACCGAGAAGACTTTCTCCACCAAAGGCACATTAAATGATGCCGCCATACCGATTGGTTCGGGGAAAACGGTCACATTGCCCTGATTGGCGAGTCCGTGCAGAGCCTCGCTCCACCAGCTGAACGCCTTTATGCCCAGGCGTGGGATGGCAGGCGACTCGTCGCACATAAGGTCGGCTTTTTCCTTTAAAGTTAGTCTTGAAGTAAGATCTACTGCTCTCTCATGGGCTGAGAGATTGGTGTTTTGATACGGCCACTGCTGTGCCGAAACGTTGCTACAGGCAATCACTGCCACTGCAAAAAATAGGTTTCTAATTTCCATTATAGCTATTGTTTAAGTTTAAACGAAGTTTAACGACAAGCCTTGGCCTCCCACCAGTCGAAGTTGAAGAGGTTCTTCTTCTGCATGGAATTGCTCTTGAACACGATATACAGGTCGTGAACACCGCTGCACTTGGTCAGAGCTGTACGGAATGTCTCATACTTGAACTTGGTGTTGGGAACATCTATGCTGCCGGCCTTCCATCCGTCGGGAGTATCGAGGCGAATCTCCATCGTTCCTCCAAACATCTGGGCAGAACAACTCACCAACAGTTCCTTGGCTCCCTTACCGAAGTCAACGCCTTTGATGAGGATATACTCGCCGTCGTCGATATCGGTGACAAAGAGTGTGGGATTCCATGGACCGGAAGGATTCTCGCGTGTGGTCTTCAGTCCGTAGCCCCATGCCATGGTCTCGGCCTCTACACGGCGGAATGGATTAAATGTGCCCACCTGTTCGAGTTTGCAGTCCTGGAAATATGGCAATTCCTGAATTGTTCCATCTGCGTTATATGTCATCTCGGCAGCCATACAACAGCGGCGCTCTGCATGACGCGATGATTCCAAACGGAATATGTCGTAGGTAAGTCCGAAGCAATACGACTTACCCTTAAAGTCGATGATGCCGGGATGATTACCACGTGTGCGTGGAGTATGATCCATGATATGTCCCTTGTGCTCCCATGGTCCTGTTGGCGACTTGCTCATGGCATAGCCAATACCCTCGGGACAACAAGTGGAAGCGTATGCAAGGTAATACCACTTCTCGCCCCGGGCATTCTTGCGCGACCAGAACCACGGTCCTTCCTGATAATCACCTATGGGGTCCATCTGCATTATCTCGCCCTTGGTAGAGATCATGTCTTCATTGAGACGCACGCAATAAGTATGGGGATTGCCCCAGTACATATATGCCTGTCCATCGTCGTCAATCCATATAGCGGGATCGATGTCCGACCAATGTTCTTGTCGCCATACGAGCGGTTTGCCGATAGGGTCTTTGAACGGGCCGAATGGAGAGTCGGCAACGAGCACACCGATACCATTTCCGTGAATGGGACAATACATATACCATTTGCCGTTGCGCTCAATCACATGTTCTGCCCAAGCACCATTGTTACCTTTATACCACTTGAAGTCGCGCAGTGAGGCCACAGCACCGTGGTCCTGCCAGTTGACCATATCCGTTGAGGTATAGAGCAGCCAGTCCTTCATCTTGAAGCCCTCGGCATCATCCTCGTCGTGAGTGGTGTAGAGATAGACTGTGTCGCCATGCACATAAGGTGCAGGGTCGGCAGTGTATTTTGTCTGAATAATAGGCAGATTTATGGTCTGCTTGTTCTGCGCAGTGGCAGACATAGTGGAGGCAATAACCATCGCGGTCATTGCCGTTCCAACATAGAGTTTTTTTGATAAAAAGTTAAAATACATAAATATATAATATGGTTACATGTTATTTTATTCACAGATTATTGAATTCCTCATTTAATTATTTATTATTATTGTAATCGGCTGCAAAGTTACGACAAAACCCCCAATATTATCTTTGTATTTGTATCAAATAGTTTTCAATTTGTACCATAAGCCTTTGCAATGACTTAATAAAAGCAAAAAAAGCCCGTACAGTCGATAAAATACAACTGTACAGACTTTTTATAAAATATACACTAACTTAAATACGATTTATTTTCGAATTAATTTCTTTCCGGTTGAACCCTCAATCACAAGACCCTTGAACTCATTGCCTACATTGCGGCCACTGAGGTCGAACCATTTACCAGTACCTTGCTTCTTGTCGGCAAAGATGCTGTTAATACCAGTCTGCGATTTGAGTATCTCGAGCATTGTCTCAGCATAACGCTTGCCGAGGATACGATAACCTTCGGCTGAGAAATGGAACTTATCAATACCATTGCCCGGACATCCCTCTGACGATATCACATGGGCATTCGGGATGATGTTGTGCAGTGTGGCGATATTGCTATTCTGTCCCCAACAAGCTCCACCATTAGCCTCACTCAGCATCTCGCCAACCAACAGAGGAACATTGTCGGCAGAAAGGTTAAGTTCGTTGAGAAGACGCTCATACACCTTCTTCACATTCTCAGTCCAATTACCCATACCGCCATCGGTCTCGCCTTGGTGCATCAAGATGCCTTTGATAACACCGTATTGCTGTGCCTTCTTTGCCATATCCACCAAACGGCGGAATGGATTATTGTCATAGTTGCTCATGATATTCTTAAACCAGTCGGCCTCGCCAGCTACATAGTCGGCTACATATTCCTCCATGAAGCCCTTGATACTCGTACCTCCGATAGCCACGTGAACTACTCCAATCCTCACCTCTTCGGGTAAGTTTTCACACATCGTGCGTCCGAAATAGTCGGCAGGAGTGAGACCCGTACCTTGTCGGCAAATAGGAGGAACGGCGGTGTACCACTTACCCATTTCGCGCTTTGGATTAGAGAAGTTGACAGCAGCCATCACCTGGAATCTCTCAGGCACATTCTCATAGTCTTGAGCCTCGGGAGTGGCATTTCCCTCCATGTTCGACTGTCCGAAGCAGAGATAGATCTGGAAATTGGGATCAGCACTATCGGGCACTCCTATCCACTGAGTGAGATTAGCAGTGGCCTTCTTAAGTTTTTCAGCCTCGGCAAGGTATTCCTCGTCGTTTTCCGTTGTGAATGCCTCTGCGGCGGCGATTGCTTCCTCAAGAGCCTTGCGGGCAGCAATAGCCTCTTCGCGGGTAAGGTCGGTAGCAGCCTCAAGAGCAGCCTTGGCATCCTTGATGGCCTGCAGGAGGTCGCCCTTATATGATGTGCTCACCACCTTGAAGCTAACTCCACCCTGCCATGAGATCTTCTCCCAATTGGCAGTTAGCTCGCCCTCAAAGTCACCATTCACAATGAGTTCTGTATCACTTCCCTCTTCTTTCAATGTAACATCATCAAAGAAGATGCTTCCGCCATACTGTCCGAAGACAAAGTCAAGTTCGTTGAGTGGAAATTTTGCAGTGAATTTCCATGTAAAAGTTTTCCAAGATGTGGTGAAGTCATAACTTGCCTCATATTGGACGTCGTTACTGCCACCCCACTGGTTCTTGTTGTCCGAAGCGGTGTCAATAGGCCACAATGCGAGAGTTCCGTTGGCAGAACCCTTTATGCGTGCTTTGAGTACATAGTTCTTGCCCACTGTCAATGGTGCATCGAGCTTATAGTGCATCTGCCAATCCCAAATATTTTCCTGGGGCTCAGAGGTCGTAACCTCAAGTGCATGGTTAATGCCTTCATCCTCATTGTTCTGTGCCTTCGCTCCAGAGAGCACACCGCACAACAGCGTCAATAAAAGTAGTAAACGGTGTTTCATTTCAGTTTTTGATATTTATACGGTTTTATAGTTTCGAATTCCGGGTGCAAAGTTACAAAATGGCACAAAAGCACTGATTTGAACTTTTGGGTGCTTCTCCTTATTATATATAAATACTGTGCAGCCCTTTAGATGAGCTGCACAGCTAATAAAAAACACTTACCTAAATTTACTTGTTGATATACTTCTTTCCTGTGGCCTTGTTGATAACCAAGCCCTTGTAGTTCTTGCCAACCTTCTGACCAGCTGCATTTACGAACTCTGCATTAGCGGCAGCAACCTTTACATCATTGATGCCAGTGGTAGTCATCTCTACTATTTCAAAAGTAGCTTTACCTTGCCAAGCTGGATAGTAAACTGTTTTAGAATTATCATATTCTGCTATTGTGGCATTTTCGAAATCCTCCACAGACAGAACATTTCCTTCACCATCATAAACTGTGATATCATCAATGTACAACTCAGCATTTGCTGGAGCCTTTCCGAAATTCAAGAGAATAGCAGTAGCTGCATACTCGAAATTTTCATGTTTAGCAACGTCGCAAGATTTTGTATTACCACCTTCATGATTAATTTCTGTTTGTCCCTCCTTAAGTGTACAATGTGTATGACAGTTAACAGTGGTAACTCCAGGGAAATTCACAACGCCTTCTGTCCAATCAGATGAGAACTCCACTTCATCAGTATAATTGAATACAGCTGAAGCGCCCCACTCAGACTTGTGATCCGTCTGAAGATCATCAATTGATTCAGTTCCAATCTTAAAGGCGTCTGCTACAGAAGTTTTTACCTTCATTTTGACAACATTGGCCTTTCCTTTTTGTACATTTTTAAGATTAATGAAGCACTGAGCATCCCATGGATTAGGACTAGCAGTGTTTACCGTAATCTTGAAAACTTTGTTTTCTGCGTTAGCACCAACAGCCATAAGAACGGCTGCAAATAGCGTAATTAATTTCTTCATAATGTATAAATTTTAGTTAGTAAATAAATGATTTTTTAAAATTCGCTGCAAAATTACGACGAAATAGCCAAAGTTCGCTTCGAATTTGTATCAAATACTAACTGAAATGTTACATCATAACAAATAATCAAAAAAATAGATAGAATTGAAACCTAAAAAGATAAAATATTGGTTAATACAAAAAACTACTTAAATAACGACAAAAAACTAAAAATAGAAGACGAGGGTAACCTCCATCGGCATACCCTCGTCCTATCAAATAGATTAATCACTTGGAATTATTTCTTAAACAGCTTCGGAGCCATCTCGCGCAGTGAGCGACGCCAAGTGAGGAACTCGTGTGCCGTTCCTTCTGACACATAGCTTTCTGCATTATATCCAGCAGCCTTGAGAGTCTCGGCGGCCTTGGTCACACCTTCGGGATTCTCCTTAGAGCCGCAGCTGATGAAGATGTATGACGGTCTTACTGCTCCCTGAAGAGAGTTTAAATCCTCGGGGGTATATGTACCGCCGGAGAGGAGCCCCCAATAACCGAACACCTCGGGATATTTCAGAGTACACATCTTGGTCTCCATACCGCCCATTGACAATCCTGCCATTGCACGGTAGCGCTTGTCGGCCTTGGTCTTGAAGTTTGCGTCGATATATGGGATGAGATCTTCGATGAGCACTTTCTGGAACTCAGACCAATCGAATTCGTGCATGTGTCCCCAGCGACATTCATTGGTCATACCGTATGTGCAGACGATGATAAACGGTTCGCACTTGCCCTCGGCAATCATGTTGTCCATAATGAGGTTGGCGCGTCCCTGATTCATCCAAGCAGTCTCGTCCTCTCCCCATCCGTGCTGCAGATAAAGCACAGGGAACTTCTTCTTGCCATCATACGTAGGAGGCAGATAGACAAATGCTCTCGGACCGCCCTCGCCCACCCAGTGGGGATTGTCGGCAGGAGTGTTCTTAGATGGGAAGTTAACCTGAACAACCTGTCCGTGGGGAACATTCTTATAAGCAAAGAAGTCCTGATCGGGGGAAGGTATTTCTATTCCGCTCTCCCAACGGATAGAGCCATAGTAGTCCTTTGCACCTGGGTCGTTAACCAAACCGCCATCGATAGTCAAGTGATAATAGTGGAAACCGGGATCCATCGGGCCGTCTGTGGTGCCTGTCCACACTCCGTCCTTATCCTTGTGGAGCACAGTGCCACCCGAGCCGCCAAGACCAAGACTCACAATCACCGACTTGGCATCGGGAGCCTCAACACGGAAGCGGGCATAACCCTGAGAGTTGACCATAGGATACTGCTGACCAGGCTGATTGAGCGGTGAAGGACGGAAATCCTCCTTAATCACTTGGTTGTCCATCTTCGGGTCGAAGTTCTTGATAGTGTAATATACCTTCTTGGGCTTCACGTCCTTGTCGAAAGGCAGTGGATAATTGTTAACGCCAATCCATGAGTCGGCATCGGAGAGGTTCCAGAACGTAACATTCTTCACCACATCCTTATGCTTGCGGAGCACACGGAAGATGTTGGCATACTGAGCCTCGTGGAGAGTCTTGATATACTGCGGCACCTCGCCAGCCTTGCCCAAGCTAAACTGCAACTGTCCGCCCATCTCCTCGTTGGTGCGGAGGTCGAGCTCGGTAATATGTATCTTGTCAACAATCTTAGAATACTTCTCGATAGCTGCATCGAATTCTTCCATGCTCGGGAAGTAGATGTTGTAGTGCCCCTGCATACCGATACCGTCGATGGGTGCGCCCATCTCCTTCATCTTTTTCACCATATTATATATACGGTCGCGCTTGCCTGGCTTGCAGGCATTATAATCGTTGTAGAAAAGTTCGACATTAGGGTCAGCCTCACGTGCAAACTGGAACACCTTTACGATAAACTCCTCGCCGCAGAGATCCATCATCTTGGTCTTGCGGTAAGGACTTGGGGCCTCTTTCATCCACGGCATCTTGCGTCCGTCGTCATCAGAGATAGCCTCGTTGAGCACATCCCATGCATAGACAATATCCTTGTAGCGGTTGACCACCGTATGTATATGGTCGCGCAAGCGCTCATAGAACACTTCCTTGCTGACCGGCTTTCCCTTCTTGTCGGTGAACATCCAGTTGGCAAACTGGCTATGCCATGCCAAGCAGTGTCCGCGCATCTTCACGCCATTGGCACGACACCAGTTGGCGATACTGTCGGCACCTGCGAAATTCCACACGCCCTCTTTGGGATGAATCTCTCCGGGCTTCATCGCATTCTCGGCAGTAACGCTATTGAAGTTCTTTTTCACCACAGCCATCTGCTCGTCAGATGCCACATTGCGGATATTAAGGGCCACACCAACGGTGAAATAGTCCTTGTAAGTGTCCTTGTAACCCGTAGGGTCTTCAACTCTTTGCATCTGTCGCGGTTGGGCAGACACGCCAATGAATGTACATATAAGGTACAAACAGAAAAGTAATAAACGTTTTTTCATTTAATTAAATAATAATATGGTATAAGTTATCGACTGCAAAGTTACGACAAAACCTCCAATATTATCATTGAATTTGTATCAAATACTTTCCTATATGTACCATAAGCCTTTGCAATGACTTAATAAAAACAAAAAAAGCCCGTATAGTCGATAAAACACGACTATACAGACTTTTTATCAAAATAATCACAAGCCCCTTGGTTTGTTTAAACAAATAGGTCGTCGAGAGTTAGGATAACATTGACATGATCCTTATATAAACCACTTTTCACACCGAAAGTAGTGATAAGAGTTGGGATAAGGGCATGTTTAGTACCCGTTTCCATACGGAATAGTTCCAACCTGTTTGCCATTTTCATGTATTCTTCTTTATCGAGGACGTACTCCGATTTTGAGTATTTGACCTCACATAAATTAATTGCAGAATCCGCACGGTCGATAATTATATCTATTTGAGCCCCATTACCATCCTTACGGCATCTCCACGCATAGTTTTCAGTGCGTACACTATAAATACCAAGAGACTTCTTTATTTGGGGAATATGAGCCTGACAAATACGTTCAAAAGCTAATCCGTGCCAAGTGTTGACAGTAGGAGTCTCAATATTCCGCGACCAATAGTGTTCATCTCCTATGTGCTTTAAGACAATGGTATTATAAAAAATAGTATAGAAGTCAACAAGTTGAAATATTGCAGAATTGGTTTTTATCCTGTTGCTCCTTACATTATATCTGCGCACGAAATCACAATATACCAAATCTGTAAGTTGATTGCCAAGACGTCCATTATTGTCAATTTGCAGTGATTTTGCTATTTCCTCACGAGTCATACCCTCAGGGTGTTTCACTAAAAGCGAAATGATGTCAAGATATGGTTGGGGATTGCGAAACAAAGATGAAAAAAGCCTGCGATATTCTCTTGCCATTTCTGCGTTTTCAGAAAAGAACAGTCGGTCAATACCGATAGCAGGACTATCAGAAACACGGAACAGACTCATATAATATGGCACTCCACCTACAGCCATATATGCTTGTAGAACTCCAAGACGTTGCCATGAGAAGCCTTTGGAATGAAAGTATTCTTCACATTCAGCCAAAGTGAATGGACGTAATGCCATCTCATGGGTAATACGGTCGTGAAGTCCTCCATGATTGTCTATGACATTTCTTACCATCCAAGAAGTAGCAGAACCACAGACAATCAACATGATCTCAGACTGCCAATTGGCCCAACTATTCCAAAAATGCCCCAAAGCATTTACAAAACCAGCCTTGGGAGTATCAAAACAAGGAAGCTCATCAATGAATATGACAGTTCTTTTGCCCTTCTCAATCTTTGTTTCCAACAACTGACGGAGCGCAAAAAACATATCAATCCAAGTCGTGGGTTTCTTTCCTTCATAACCATACGCTTTCAGAGCCGTATAAAACACTGAAAATTGCTCATTGCGGCTACCTTCTAACACTCCGGTTACATCAAAAGCAAAATCATTTTGAAAGAAATTTCGCACCAGAAACGTTTTGCCAACCCTGCGTCGTCCAAAAAGGGCAATAAACTCCGATCTGCCAGAGTCAACATATTGGGTTAACAATCGTTTCTCTTCATGGCGACCTATAAGCTTGTCACTTGTCATCATATATTATTGAATAATTGATTATCACATTTTCGCCACAAAAGTAATAAAAAAAAGGCAAAAATATGCCGATAGTGTGCGAAACTTAAGATTTTTTATCAACTTTCGCACACTATCGGCATATTATTACTATAATAATCAGCAATA
>JALFCW010000094.1 GCA_022771625.1 Prevotella sp. | reverse complement strand
ATTATTAATAAATATGCCAAATATGACAAATGACAAGATGACGTTAAGAAACAAACTTGTTAATATAGCCTTGGATTGGCAAGAGAATTTTGGAGTTGCTCCTTCAATTACAAGTGCTATTTCAGAATATGATGCCGCCATGCTGATTGGGATGCCTGAGAGCGAGTATTCGGATTATATGCAGGACAAAACTGCGGTAAGCAAAGGAGCTGATTTTATTTATAAGAATACAAGATACCAAGTGAAAGCCAATCGGCCAAGCGGCAAGAAAGGCAGCTTTGTAACAATGGTTCCTAAAGCTTCAAATTACGAATGGGATAAACTGATTTGGATTATATACGATTCTAAATATGTAATACAGGAAGCATGGGAATGGAGTGTGCAGGACTACAAATATGCTTTTGACATTAAAAAGAGGCTATCTCCAAATGATTATAGAAAAGGGAAATGCCTTTATCTGTCAGGTGAATCACAGGTACAAGTACGTTGATTCAGGTACGTTGTGTCCAACATATTGGGTTCACTTCATACCTGTCCCCCTACTACCCCACGATATTAAATAGAGTCAATTTCTTCTTCCTGCAAGCCTGTGGCTTTTGAGATGTCGGAAATCGACATGCCCATCGACCTGAGGTTGCGTGCGATAGCAATAGCTTTTCTCTTTTCCCCTTCCACGCGACCTTCCTCATTGCCTTCCTTTCTGCCTTCCAAACGCACTCCTTCAAACACGCTGATGGTGTCGCGGTATTTCTTCAGAGCCTCGTCGTATTGCAGGCGCTCGGCACGGGTCATGGCACCAACATCGGCTATGCTCTCGAGTTTCTTGAAAACGGCACTTTGAGCCGCCCAGGGTAATCTGTTTAATGTTTCCATATTCTTTAACAAATAAATCCAACGTTCTACTTGATTCTCACATTCATCCGCCTCCTTATTGAACAAAGGGAGCTGGAGGTATATCATACGCAACTTGTCGGAGAACTGCTCCTTCGTATCCTTCTCTGCAAGAACGACATCCGTGCGGAACTGCTTCTTGAAATCCAAGGGACTGAAATTAAGGAACGCCACAAGATAAACGGAATCTATCTCATAGTTCCATGATGAACCTCTCTCGCCTTGTCGGGCTATCGACTCCGACACGTAGTATATGCTCCTGTTCTTGAAGAATGGCTGCGACTTGTTTTGCATCTCTACTATTATCTTCTCGCCCTCGTCGGTCTCGCAATATATGTCGTATATCAGCGACCTGTCTTCCACAAACAGTGCTGGTTGTTCCTTGTCGAGAAATGTAAGGTTGACGATGCGCTTCTCTCCCTCAAAAAGGCTGTTGAGGAAGTCGAGCAGCAGCGGTTTCGACAGCTCTTGTCCGAAGATTCTCTTGAAACCGACGTCGGTGAAAGGATTAATGTATTTTGCCATATCTCATTATTTTGTTGGCAAAGATAGTGATTTTTATTGAAATGGCAATAAAAAGAATGAAAATGTTACAAATAATTAACTTGTGACACTGACTGAAGTTAACCCACAATCCTTTTCTTCCCTTACTCTCTTTACTATCAGCCATTTCAGAAAGCGTCCTGCAATATTGATGCTGCAAAGGAAATGCCAACTGGGAACAGAACTTTCCAAGCTTGCTTGGTCAATTATGCTGAGGTAAGAAGGAGGTCGTGTCAGTTACTTTTGACATGACCTCCTTTTTCTTAATTATTTGCGTGAATTTTATTTCTTTGTCTTGTCGCAAGCTTTTTTGCAGCATTTTTCGGCCTTTTTGCATTCTGTGGCAGCCTTCTTGCATTTCTCAGCCTTCTTGCAGCACTCTGCAGCCTTCTTGTCGCAAGCCTTCTTGCATTCAGCCTTCTTCTGGCAGCACTCTTTCTTCTCACACTTCTTCTCAGAGGCCTTTGTATTGTCGCTCTGAGCATTGGCTGCGATAGTCATTGCCATCATAACAGCCATTGATAACATAAACTTCTTCATAATACTCTTTTTTATTTAATTAATATCATAAACACGAATTCCTAATTCTTTATATTTGCCTCCTCAAGTCCATAGCCGTTCTTCTTGTCGATGACCTTCAGATAGAGGGCGAGGAAGAAGGCGGCAATACCGAAGCATGCGAAGATAACCAATGGAGTGGTGTAGTTGTAGGGAATGAACTCAGCTCCTGCTGCCTTTGCTGCTATCACGGCAGGATTGTCGGCATTGGATGACGCCAACACACTACCGATAAGCATTGGTACAAAGCAGAGACCGATGTTCTGCACCCAGAAGATAAGACAGTATGCACTGCCAAGCACCTTCTCGTCGATAATCTTGGGGACACTGGGCCAGAGGGCTGCAGGTACAAGGGCAAACGACACGCCAAGCAGGACGATGGTGGAGTAGGCTATGACATAGCTATGGGTGGATGGCAGAACAAATGCAAACACGAGGTGGCAGCAAATCAGAAGGATGGCTCCCCAGATGAGCATTGTGGCTCCCTTGCCCTTGTGGTCGAGGAATGAACCGAGGAACGGGGTAATGACTGCAGCACCGATGGGGAACCAGCGGAAGATGTTGCTGGCATCGGACGGAGAGATACCGTCGAGATTACACTGCAGCATGTTGGCGCCATAGCGCTGGAAGGGGAAGATGGCCGAATAATAGAGTACGCAGAGAAGGGCTACCACCCAGAAGATGCGACTCGTGAGGATTATCTTCAGGTCGGAAGCCTTGAACTCCTCCTCGCTGTCGCCACTAGCTCCGTCGATGCCCAACTGCTTGTCGAGCTTCTTGTCCATGAAGGTGAAGACGGTGAAGGTGATAAGACCGATGAAGAGTAGGGCTGTGCAGAAACCTACAGGACCAGATACTCCGCCCATCTTGTCGGCAAGGATTGGAGATATCGAGAAGATTGCGAATACTCCAATACGGGCGATGGCCATCTCAAGACCCATGGCAAGAGCCATTTCCTTGCCCTTAAACCACTTGGCAATGGCTTTGGAAACTGTTGTTCCTGCCATCTCGCAACCGCATCCGAAGATCATGAATCCGAAGGATGCCAACTTGGCTGAGGCGGGCATGGATGTCCACCATGAGTCGAGCCATGTGGCGAAGGCAGAACCTGCAAAAGCATCGCTGATGGCATAGAATTTGATACATGCTCCGATGAACATCATTGAGGCTGAGAGCTCGCCGGTGAAGCGGATACCGCACTTGTCGAGGATGACTCCTGCAACAATTAGGAATCCAAACACGTTGAGAATATACTCTCCGGCAGCATAGGTGCCGAATACATCTGGGCTCCATCCGCGCTCTTTCTCGATGAGCGACTGGAGTGGTGACATCACATCGACAAACATATAGCCGAAGAACATCATGGATGCCACAAGGACAAGGGCAGTCCATCTTGCGGCTGCGCTGTCATTCAGTTTTTTCTGGATTATTTCTGTCATATTTCGGTGTTTTTAATTCCTAATTATTTCTTCAGCCAGCGGTCGAGCCAGTTGAAGAATGTGCGTTGCCAGAGGATGCCGTTCTGGGGCTTGAGCACCCAGTGGTTCTCGTCGGGATAGATGAGAAGTTCGGCGGGAATGCCCTTCATGCGGGCGGCATTGAAGGCTCCCATACCCTGGTTGTAGTTGATGCGGTAGTCCATCTCGCCATGGATACAGAGGATAGGCGTGTCCCATTTATCCACAAAGCGATGGGGCGACTGGGCATAGGTCTTGCGGGCATCGGCAGTCTGGTTTTTGTTCCAGAATGCGTCGTCATACTCCCAATTGCTAAACCAAGCCTCCTCGGTGTCGGTGTACATCGACTCAAGGTTGAATGCACCATCGTGAGAGATGAAGCACTTGAAGCGCTTGTCGTGATTGCCGGCAAGCCAATATACGCTGAATCCTCCAAAGCTGGCACCTACGGCTCCCATGCGGTCCTTATCTACATAGGGCAGGTTATGGGCAGCATCGTCGATAGCAGAGAGATAGTCGCGCATGCACTGACCAGTCCAATCACTACTTACAGCCTCGTTCCATTCATGACCGAATCCAGGCAGTCCGCGGCGGTTGGGGGCAATGATGACATATCCATGTGCTGCCATGATCTGGAAATTCCAACGATAGCTCCAGAATTGGCTTACAGGACTCTGAGGTCCGCCTTCGCAGAAGAGAAGGGTGGGATACTTCTTGTTGGGATCGAAGTTGGAGGGAAGGATAACCCACGTGAGCATCTCCTTGCCGTCGGTGGTTTTCACCCATCGTTTCTCAACCTTACCAAGTGAGAGTTGCGAGAGGATATGCTCGTTCTCGCGGCTAATCTGCTCCACCTTAGTCTTCTTGACGTCCTTGCCCGGAGTAATCATATAGATGTCGGTGGGAGCAGAGATGCTCTGACGGGTGGCGAGGAGGCGGTTGCCGTTGTTGGCAAGTTGGATACTGCCGAAGTCTGCCTCGTCGTCGGTGAGTTGGCGCACCTCACCTTTCAGGTTGACCTGATAGAGATTGATGCATCCATGCCATACACCGATAAAGGAAAGACTCTTGGAGTCGGGATTCCAGCAGAAGGCGTCCACATTGGAGTCGAACGATGTGCTGATATATGATTTCTCACCAGTCGCAAGGTTATACACGCAAAGGCGGTTGAGGTCGGCCTCATATCCGTCGCGAGCCATACTCTGCCAAGCAATATAGCGTCCGTCGGGCGAGAACTGAGGATTTTGGTCATAACCGGGATTGTTCTTGAGATTATCCTCGGCATTCACCGATTGGTCCTTCATCGTGTGGGTAGGATCAACTGCAGGAGCCTTGTAGTCGGCAGGCTTGCAGAGATTGCGTGTCTCGCGCGTACCTATATTATATAAATATATATCAGAGTCGGTGGATATGGCATAATTGATACCGGTCTTCTTGCGACATGTGTAGGCGATAGACTTTGAGTCGGTGCTCCATGCCAACTGCTCGATGCCGCCGAACGGTTCCATAGGACATTCAAACGGTTCACCGTTTAGGATGTCATAACCCTCGGTGATTCCGTCGGCTGTGACATCGGCAAGCCAGGGATGCTGGATTGACTCAACATAGTGGTCCCAATGGCGATACATCAGGTCGGTCACCACACGACCTGTAGCCTTTGGCAGGTCGTCGGGATTCTTCTTGATAATCTCGTTGAAGGCCTGCGATTTGATGAGAATCACCTTCGTTCCGTCGGGAGAGAACTTATATCCCTCAATACCGGTTTTGTCGTGAGTGAGTTGGCGGCGGTCGGTGCCGTCGGCATTCATGCTCCACAACTGTCCACCGCTCAGGTAGGCAATGCGCTTGCCGCCTTCAATCCATGTGGGGTCAGTCTCATTCTTTGAAGAGGTGGTGAGCTGCTGGCGGTTGGAACCGTCGGCATTCATTAAGCAGATGACCTGATGTCCCTTGTTGGCCTTCACACTATAATATCCCACTTGGAACACCACCGTCTTACCGTCGGGTGCTGCCTCAACGCCACCTATGCGTCCCATAGCCCATAGAGCCTCGGGAGTCATGAGGTCGCTTTGAAGTCGGATATTGCTTTTGCCTATATTCACGTTTTCTTGTGCATTGATAGTGCCAGTGGCGGTGAGCATCATCACCGCCATGGCAATATTAAACATTGTATTTTTCATAATTATCAATCATTAATCATTAATCAATCATCATCAATCAACAATCAATCATCTCTTCTGCTGCTGTTCGCGCATTTTTCTCATTTCCTCAGCCTGCTTCTGCATGGCGGCGAGACGTGCAGCCATACCGCTCTGCTGCTTCTTGGGATTGTTCTTGTTCTCCTTGTATTTTGCCTCAAGGATAGCAAGGAGCTTGGCGTCGTTGGTAGTCTTGCGGAGCACCCACATGATGGCGGCACTGAAGAAGAGCGACACGAAGTAGTAGAAGTTAAGACCGGCGGCATAGTCGTTGAACATGAAGAAGAACATCACCGGCATGAGATACATCATCCATTGCATCATCTTCATCTGTTCGGCCTGCTGACCCACCATCTGGTCCTTCTGTTGGCGCATGCTCATAATAGAATAGAGAATATTGGCCACACAGAACAATATACATGTGAGACTCAGGTGGTCGCCAATAAGCCAGATGTTGGTGCCCCATTCGATGATGGGGTCGTAGGTGGAGAGGTCGCTAATCCAGAGGAAACTCTGACCTCGGAGTTGGATGGCATTAGGCACGAAGTTGAACATCGCAACCCAGATAGGCATCTGAATCAGCATAGGCAGGCAACCGCCGAGAGGGCTCACGCCATATTGTGAGTAGAGTTGCATCATGGCCTGCTGCTTCATCATGGCATCCTCGGGTTTGTTGTATTGCTTGGTAGCCTCGTCGAGTTTCGGTTTGAGCACTCGCATCTTTGCCGAACTCATGTAGCTCTTCTTTACCAAAGGATAGGTGATAGCCTTGAGGAGCATAGTGATGAGAATCAGGACGATACCCATGTTGAAGCCCCACTGTGTGAGCCAGTCGAATACGTAGATTGTAAACCAACGGTTGATGAGGCGCACGATAGGCCATCCGAGATATACGAGCTGTTGCATGTCGAGGTCCTTGTCAAACGAGCACTCCTCGTCAACAGCCTTCAGCACTTGGAAGTCGTTGGGACCGAAGTACATCTCCATTTCTGTTGGAACGGCACCTGTGGGGTCGAAATCAGTCTTGAATTTTGCGATATACTGCTTGAGATAGCCCGAACCCTTTTCTTGAGGAATGCTCGAGAGCTGGGAGTTGGGGGCAATGTCACCCTTGGGGATGAGTACAGAACTGAAGAACTGGTCCTTGAATGCGAGCCAGTCGATGGCAAACTCCATCGGCTCGTCGGTCACCTTCTCCGTCTCGTTGATATAGTCGGAGTCGTCGTTCTTCTCCTTGTAGGTGAGAGTGGCATATCTGTTTTCGAATGTGAATCCCTGCTCCTGCTGACGGCAGAGTCCTTCCCATTCTATATCTACCTGACGATAGTTGGGAGCGAAGAATCCGTCGAGTCCCTTGGCCTGCACCTGCAGGTTGACAAGATAGTTCTTGCCCAAGCGGTAATTCAGGACAAGTTGTCCCCCGTTAGCCGCCTCAGCCGTGAGGGTGAGAGTAGAGTCGGTGTGGTTGGAAGGAGTGAAGAAGAGGTCGGCAGTCACGATATTGTCCTGCTTGCCCGCGAGCATAAAATTGAGCTTCTGCTCGTTGCCGGAGAAGAGGGTGAGGTTGTTGTCTCCCTTGATGTCCTTGAAGCCCATGATTTTGGCTCCCGACACATATCCTCCATGGGTGCTGACGGTGAGTTGCAGTTTGCTGTTCTTCAGCGTGAGCTGCTCGTTCTTGCCGTTGAGAGCCTGATAGAAGAGGGCAGTGGTGTCGCCTTTTGCAGCGGCAGCAGCCTGTTCCTTCTTGGCTTTCAATTCGTTCTTCTGTGCGATTTCAGCCTTTTGGCGCAAGGCATTCTCTATGGAATCCTGCTTGCGCTGGGCAGCGATTTCCTCCTCGGATGGTTGCACATACCACGAATAGCCGAAAAGTACGGCTGCCATAAGGATGAAACCGATGATGGTGTTCTTGTTCATTTCTTTTAAATCTATTCTTTTTGGTTCTTAATTGCCGTTTTTACGAAATCGAGGAACAGTGGATGCGGATGGAGCACTGTGCTCTGATATTCGGGATGGAACTGTGTTCCGATAAACCATTTCATTCCCGGTATTTCCACAATCTCCACGAGGTCGCTCTCGGGGTTGCGTCCCACGCACTGCATACCGTTGCGCTCGAATTCGGTGATGAATGAGCTGTTGAACTCATAACGGTGGCGATGGCGCTCCTGTATGTGTTCCTGCTTGTAGATGTCGAGCACTCGTGAGCCTTGACGCAGTGTGCACTCGTATGCTCCCAAACGCATTGTTCCGCCCATATTGGTGATGTCCTTCTGCTCCTCCATGATATCAATCACGTTGTGAGGAGTCTTCTCGTCCATCTCGCGACTGTTGGCGTCGGCATATCCGAGTACGTTGCGTGCAAACTCAATCACCATCATCTGCATTCCGAGACAGATTCCGAATGTGGGAATGTCGTGCAGACGGGTGTATTTGATTGCAATAATCTTGCCCTCGATACCTCGTTGACCGAATCCGGGACAGATGACCACTCCGTCAAGTCCTTTAAGCTTCTCGGCCACGTCGGCCTCAGTGAGATTCTCCGAGTTTACAAAGTGGAGCACGGTCTTGCGGTCGTTGTATGTTCCAGCCTGATAGAGGCTCTCGCGTATGCTCTTGTAAGCATCCTGAAGGTCGTATTTGCCTACGAGTCCTATGTGCACCTCCTCAGTAGCGTTCTTTCGACGCTCAAGGAAACTGCGCCACGGACCGAGAGTAGGAGTTTCGCCTACAGGCATGTCAAGCTTGCGCAGAATAGCTGCATCAAGTCCTTGCGCCTGCATGTTGACCGGTACCTCATAGATAGAGGGCAGGTCTTCACTCTGCACAACGCAGTCGATATCCACATTACAGAATGAGGCCACCTTGCGCATGATTCCCTCATCGAGATGTTTCTCAGTGCGAAGCACGAGGATGTCGGGCTGTATTCCCTGGCTCTGCAGTTCCTTCACCGAGTGCTGTGTGGGTTTGGTCTTTAGCTCGCCCGCAGCTTTCAGATAGGGGATATATGTCAGGTGGATGCTCACTGCATTCTTGCCCATTTCCCATTTCATCTGGCGGATGGCTTCAAGGAACGGTGCGCTCTCGATGTCTCCGATTGTACCGCCAATCTCGGTGATTACAAAGTCGTAGTGATACTTCTCACCAAGATACTTCACGTTGCGCTTGATCTCGTTGGTGATATGAGGCACCACCTGTATTGTCTTGCCTAAATAGTCGCCATGGCGCTCCTTGTCGATCACTGCCTTGTAGATGCGACCAGTGGTGAGCGAGTTGGCTCTTGTTGTCTGAATACCTGTGAATCTCTCGTAGTGACCGAGGTCGAGGTCGGTCTCCATTCCATCCACGGTCACGTAGCATTCTCCGTGCTCGTAGGGGTTGAGCGTACCGGGGTCGATGTTGATATAGGGGTCGAACTTCTGGATGGTGATGTTGTATCCCCTTGCCTGTAACAACTTGCCGATAGACGACGAAATGATTCCTTTGCCAAGCGATGATACCACACCGCCTGTGACGAAAATGTACTTAGTTTGTGTCACTGTGTTATCTTTTTAAATGTTGTACTTTTCTAATATTTCTATATTCAGGCGGCAAAGTTACAAAAAAAAATCCGTTTACGAAAGTTTTACACCACTTTTATATTAAATTTTTGTACGGTTAATAATTTTTTTAATTTATCTGCAAGAAAAGTGACTGATTATCATATTTTTGTTATATCTTTGCCGAAAAATTGAAAGATTAATATATTTGATGATGAAAAGAATATCTCTTATGACGGTTCTGACCCTCCTGTTGTCATTGTGTGCAATGGCACAACAACACAAGGCAAAGGTGGTGTTAACTACAGACTCGATGGCAACGGTGAATGCTTATCTCGACTCGTTGCTTAAGTTTAGACAACAGCAGATGGCTATGAGCACTGCCGGGAATGTTGATTCTGAGAATGCAACTAAACCCGACGGGCGTTATTATCGGCTTTTTGCCCCTTTAACATTCTACCGCTCTCCGGCTAACAGACGTCTTGACCTTACTCCTGAAAGTTATGGCAATGAAGACAACGATAAGGTAGCTGAGGCTGTGGATAATGTTTTGATGGCTGTGTATCTTAATCGTCCCGACCTCGTGGTTGGCACTGAGACGATACTCGATAAGTCAGGATCGGTGAGGGATGATTTAGACCGTCCTGTAAAGAATGACGTGGATATGTCGAAGGCAGTTGAACCAGTGCCTGACACTCCTGATATCATACCACAAGGTCTTGTAATTCAGAAGCCTAACTTCTGGACGTTCAAGGGAGACGGCAACTTGCAGTTGATGCAAAATTTCGTTTCGGACAACTGGTATAAGGGTGGTGAGAGCAACTACTCGATGGTGGGACAGGTGACACTTGCGGCAAACTATAACAACAAGAGTGGAGTGCAGCTGGAGAATATCCTCGAATTGAAATTGGGATTCCAAACATCACCGAGCGACACTGTGCATAAGTTTAAGACGAATAACGACCTTATTCGTTATACAGGTCGATTGGGATTGCAGGCTACCAAGAAATGGTATTATACCTTGCAGTTGCTCGCCTACACCCAGTTCACCCGTGGATACAAGAGTAATGACGAGAAGGTGTATAGTGACTTCATGTCACCATTCAATCTTAATGTCGGACTTGGTATGACTTACAATCTGTCGGCATTTGATGGCAAACTAACCGGCAAGGTGAACCTGTCGCCTTTCTCATACAACTGGAAGTATATCGACCGTAGTGACCTTTGCGCACATTACGGTATAGGCGACCATCATTCAATGGACGACTTCGGTTCTCAGATTACGAGTGAGATAGCTTGGAAATTGTCGAATATCATGCAATGGAAGTCACGCTTTTATTTCTACACGACTTATTCGCGTACAGAAATGGAGTGGGAGAACACTTTCCAGCTTGCTCTCAGCAAATACATCAGTACGAATATCTTTGTATATCCGAGATTTGATGATTCGGTAGGAAGAGACAAGGACTTAGGTTATTGGCAGTTTAGGGAATACTGCTCGCTCGGACTTTCGTATGCGTTTTAAAAAAATGAGGAATTAGGAATACCTCATTCCTAATTCCTCATTTCTCATTACTTCTTCTCCTCCATGTCTCCCTCAACATAGAGACGTGTCATTTCTATTTTGCCATTGGTGCGAACGGTGATTGACTTTTTGAAATGACCGGGGAATTTGCCAGCACCATTATATGTGATTTTTATTTCTCCTGATTCTCCCGGTTTGATTGGAGCCTTGGTGTATTCGGGCACTGTGCATCCACAACTTGCCACGGCCTGATTGATTACCAATGGTTGGTCGCCCACGTTTGTAAACTTGAATACGCATGACACCTTGGGTGATGACTCTGGAAACTTGCCAAAGTTGTGAGTCAACTTTTCAAACTTGATTTCTGCCTGTGCACTGGCGGTGCAGATGCTTATCACCAGCAGCAATAACAATAATACTGACTTTTTCATTTTTCTTTGTCCTTTCTTTTTTTATTATTAATATCTTTTGCCTTTATTTCTTTTGATTAGAATCTTACGCTAAATTGCACGTCTGCCATACTGTAGTTGTGTTTTGCCAGACTGCGGTCATTGACAAATGAATACTCGGTCTGAATCTCAATGTTCTTGCAGAAGAGATAGTTGAAACCAGCCTTATAGATAGTCTTGGCTGTAGCCCATGACCCTGCCGGACGATAGAGGTCATAACGCGCCTTGGCCCTCAGTTTGCCACGGACAATCGGGGCTACGCATGCGAAATATACAGCATCGGCACGATCGCCCAGACTCTCGTTGTAGTTGCAGTTGCTAAGGTCGCTGCTCGTGTTGGCAGTGGCTTTGAAGGCTCCACCCGTGTTGTGAATATACTCCGAACGAATCTGCCAGTCGGCATCCTTGTATTCTGCCGAGATGGCATAGCGATAGCGGCCCACCTTGCGCGAGCCTGACTGCTCAATCATTCCTTCACTCCAATATCCTGTGCGATTGTAAGAACCAACCCATCCGAATCCTCCGATGCGCATACCCTTGATTGGCGACACCCAAAATCCTCCGATGACATCTTTCTGATTGCCTACGTCCTTGCGGTTGATACCCTGACCGTTGAACACGCCCACCTCATAGTGGAGTAGGGTGCGCCCCTCACTGTTGGGCAGTAGGTCGCCGGATACCTGAATACCGATGTCGCGACCGCTACTCGACTGTTCGCCAGTGCGGTCGTTGAAACCTGCCAGTTTGAGTATTCCCTGTGCCTGAGAGTTAAAGCCGATGTCGATGGGGTTCATCGGATTCTCGTAGGTAAACGGACGCTTAAACTGTCCAATCTTCACCTTGAACTCCTTGTGCTTGAGCCATTCCAAACTCATATCTACGATACGAGGCGACTCACCGAAGGTGCTGGAGTTACCATTCACCTGTCCTTGGATTTTATACTCGAAGTCGTTGAGTATGCGTCCCGTCATAACCAGTCTTATCAGACGGATGCTGAACGTGTTGCTGTTGTTGTCGTCCTGGAAGGTGGCGTTGTAGTTACCAATCAGATAACCCGAAAATTTCGGTTTGCTTACGATGTCGCTCAACTTCACTTCCTTCTTGGCTTCCGTCTCGTTGGTCTCATTTACTTCCACTGCACTCATAGGCAGTGAGAATGCCACTGCGGCAGCAGCCCAAATTAATCTCTTTTTCATTTATCTCTTCAATTTTCAATCTTCAACTTTCAATCTTCAATCTTCAACTTTCAATTTCAACATCACCACGTTTTCCACGTGTGGTGTATGCGGGAACATATCCACTGGTTGCACTTTCTCCACCTTGTAAAGAGGGTCGAGCAACTGCAGGTCTCTCGCCTGGGTGGCAGGATTGCAACTCACATATACAATGCGCTTGGGGGCGGCATTCATTATCACCTTTATCACGTCGGGATGCATACCGGCGCGTGGAGGGTCGGTGATTATCACGTCGGGACGCCCATGACTTGAGATAAAATCATCTGTGAGGATGTCCTTCATATCTCCGGCAAAGAACGAGGTGTTATCAATTCCATTGATTGCAGAGTTGACCTTTGCGTCCTCAATAGCCTCGGGCACATACTCGATACCTACCACCTTACTGGCCTTGCGGGCTACAAAGTTGGCTATAGTTCCTGTGCCAGTGTATAGGTCATATACCGTCTCGTTGCCAGTGAGTTGGGCAAAATCTCTCGCCACGCAGTAGAGGTGGTATGCCTGATCAGTGTTTGTCTGATAAAAACTCTTCGGTCCCACCTTGAATCGCAGTTCCTCCATATGCTCGAAGATATGGTCGTTTCCCTTGAACACGATGACGTCCTGGTCGCCAATGGTATCGTTACACTTCTGATTGTTGACATACATAAGTGCGGTGATCTCGGGGAATGAGTCGGCGATGTGCTGCATGAGTGCGAGGGCACGCTGTTCGTCACCCTCCTCGTCGTAGTGGAACTGCACGATAACCATCCACTCGCCCGAGTTGGAGTTGCGGATGATAATATCTCGAAGCAATCCATGCTGCTCCCTGAGGTCGAAGAAGGTGAGTCCGTTGTCGAAGGCATAATCGCGTATGGAGTTGCGGATGCGGTTGTGAAGGTCGTCCATCAACCAGCATTTCTCGATGGGCAGTATCTTGTCGAATGCCCCGGTGATATGGAATCCTATGCCGTTCATATTGTCATACTTGAATCCCGAAGCCACCTGCTCGCGTGTGAGCCAGCGCTTGTTGCAGCATCCAAATTCCAGTTTGTTGCGATATTCCTGAGTCTTTGCAGAGCCCATGATAGGCGAAATCTCGGGCAGTTCCACCTTGCCTATGCGTCGCAACTGGTCATATACCTGCTTCTGTTTTGCCTTCAATTGCTCGGAGTAGGGCAGGTTCTGCCATTTGCATCCACCGCACACTCCGAAATGCTCACAAAACGGTGTCTCGCGTACCTTACTATATTGTATAAAGCGGATTACCTCCGCCTCACAATAACTGTGCTTCTTTTTCTTTATCTGTAAATCCACAACGTCACCAGGTACACAAAATGGTACAAATACCACCATGTCACCTACCCGGACAAGTGATTTTCCTTCGGCTGCAACATCAGTAATCGTGATGTTCTCCAACACCGGTAATGGTTTCTTTTTTCTGCTCATTTATGACGATAAATCTAAATTTCGGTGCAAAATTACAAATAAAATCATAAAATGTAATATAGATATTGCAATTTTTCGCATTTTTTCTTGCATTATTCGATAAAAAGTCGTATATTTGCACTATAATTTATGAAAAATGGGGTGTAAAAGCCTCTGAAACCATATAATTCATTAAAACAATAAAATAAATAAGACAACTAACTTATGAGTGAAAAAAGAGTTTACACCTTCGGTAACGGAAAGGCTGAAGGTAACGCAAAAATGCGTGAGGAACTTGGTGGTAAGGGTGCAAACCTTGCCGAGATGAACCTTATTGGTGTGCCAGTGCCTCCTGGTTTTACAATCACAACCAGTTGCTGCAACGAGTATTATGAAGTCGGTCAGGAAAAGATTAAGGAAATCCTGCAGGATGAGGTTAATGCTGCCGTTAAGCACACTGAGGAGCTTATGAACTCCAAGTTCGGAGATGTTAAGAACCCGCTGCTCGTCAGTGTTCGCTCTGGTGCACGCGCTTCAATGCCTGGTATGATGGACACAATCCTCAACCTCGGTCTTAACGACGAGGTGGCAGAGGGACTTGTGGCTAAGACTAACAATCCACACTTCGTTTATGACTCTTATCGTCGTTTCGTGCAGATGTACGGTGACGTAGTGCTTGAGATGAAGCCTGTGAACAAGGAAGACATCGACCCGTTTGAGGAGATTATCGAGAGCGTGAAGGCTGAGCGTGGCGTGAAGCTTGACAAGGACCTCTCTGTAGAGGAACTGAAGAAGCTCGTTAGCCTCTTTAAGACTGCTATCAAGGAGCGTACAGGTAAGGACTTCCCCAACGACCCAATCGAGCAGCTTTGGGGTGCTATCTGCGCTGTGTTCCGCAGCTGGATGAATGAGCGTGCCATCCTGTATCGCAAGATGGAGGGTATTCCCGACGAGTGGGGTACAGCCGTCAGCGTTATGGCAATGGTATTCGGTAATATGGGCGATACATCGGCTACTGGTGTATGCTTCAGCCGTGACGCCGGTAATGGTGAGAACCTGTTCAACGGCGAGTACCTTGTTAATGCACAGGGTGAGGACGTTGTGGCTGGTATTCGTACACCACAGCAGATTACAAAGATTGGTTCGCAGCGCTGGGCAGAGCGCGCAGGAATCAGCGAAGAAGAGCGCGCAGCCAAGTATCCGTCGATGGAAGAGGCTATGCCCGAAATATATGCACAGCTTAACGATCTCCAAGACAAACTCGAAAAGCACTACCATGACATGCAGGATATGGAATTCACCGTACAGGAGGGCAAACTGTGGTTCCTCCAGACTCGTAACGGAAAGCGTACGGGTACTGCTATGGTGAAGATTGCCATCGACCTTCTCCACGAGGGAATGATCGACGAGAAGACTGCTATCTTGCGTTGTGAGCCTCAGAAGCTCGACGAACTTCTCCACCCGGTATTCGACAAGCTTGCCCTGCAGAAGGCTAAGGTGATCACTCAGGGTCTGCCTGCTTCTCCTGGTGCTGCTTGCGGTCAGATTGTGTTCCACGCTGACGATGCACAGGCATGGCATGCTGATGGTCACAAGGTTATCATGGTACGTATCGAAACTTCTCCCGAAGACCTCGCCGGTATGGCTTCTGCCGAGGGTATCTTGACAGCCCGTGGAGGTATGACCTCTCACGCTGCCGTTGTGGCTCGTGGTATGGGTAAGTGCTGCGTATCTGGTGCCGGTGGCATCAATGTTGACTACAAGGCTAAGACCGTTGAAATCGACGGCGTTGTATATAAGGAAGGCGATTACATCTCTCTGAATGGTACTACCGGACAGGTATATGCAGGCGAAGTTCCTACAAAGGCTGCTGAACTCAGCGGTGACTTCAAGGAGCTGATGGACCTCTGCGACAAATATACCAAGTTGCAGGTGCGCACCAACGCTGATACTCCCCACGACGCACAGGTTGCACGCGATTTCGGTGCCAAGGGTATCGGTCTTACACGTACAGAGCACATGTTCTTCGAGGACAAGAAGATTGTCGCTATGCGCGAGATGATTCTCTCTGAGACTGTTGAGGGTCGTGAGAAGGCACTTGCCAAGTTGCTGCCTTATCAGAAGGCCGACTTCAAGGGTATCCTTGAGGCTATGGACGGTTGTCCTGTTAACATCCGCTTGCTCGATCCACCTCTCCACGAGTTCGTTCCCCACGATCTTGCTGGTCAGCAGATTATGGCTGATGAGATGGGTGTTGACATCGCCACAATCCAGCGTCGTGTGGCTTCTCTCGCTGAGAACAACCCAATGCTCGGTCACCGTGGTTGCCGTTTGGGTATCACATTCCCCGAGATTACAGCCATGCAGACACGCGCTATCCTCTCTGCAGCTTGCGAGTTGAAGAAGGAAGGCAAGGATCCGAAGCCTGAGATTATGGTTCCGCTGATTGGTATCCTCTACGAGCTCAAGCAGCAGAAGGAGATTATCCAGAAGACTGCCAAGGAGGTATTC
>JALFCW010000142.1 GCA_022771625.1 Prevotella sp. | reverse complement strand
TATGAGGTTTTGCAAATTCTTAGCATATCGCTCACGGACAAAACTCACCTTCGGGACCTGTTCGATAAGACTAAATTCAACGATGTCAAAGAACTCGATTATCCCCTATTTCCGGGGTTTAAATATTAATTTTAACTACGTCCCGATTTTAACGGGACACTAATGATCTCAAAAAATGCGATATTCATTTTGTTTTCGTCCTTTTGACGATAGAAACATACGATTTGCTGCAATATATCGACAAAATGTGATGAAAAGGCTGAAAATGTGACGAAAAGCTAAAAAATGGGACGAATGGAATAAATTTTTGGCTAAAAAAACTAAAGAAAAAGCCACATATTGAAAATAATTAGTACTTTTGCAGAGCTTATGAAAACAACCATTATCAAAGAAAGACTCCATAGTGCGCTAATAGCCATTCTCTTCATCTCTGTATTCTTACCCTTCGGCCTCAACCATTTCGGGTGGATAAGATGGGCCCTGCTTGCAGGATTAGGGCTCATCATTGCATTCTGCGTATTGATTAGCGAACTGACAGTAGAGAAACTATTCCGTATGCCAAACGACATATCCCGCGGCAGCAAGTATATCATCAAGCGCAACATACGTTTTGAGACGCTCAATATATTTCTCAGCGTGATATTAATGTGCATCTTCCTCGATGCATTCGCCAACAACGCCACAGTTGACAACCACTACAGTTGGCAAACCCTCGGCTATGTTATTGCGGTCAACTGTTTCACCACGGTAGTGATACACGTATATTGGCGCAGTGTGTATAAAAAACGCTATCTCATCCGTCAACTCGAGGAAGCCCAACTGCTCAATGGTATGCTTCAGGAGAGACAACGTCGCGAGGCTCAGCCAGAACCACAGACGAATGACACAATCTCTCCCACTCCTGCCGACGACGATGCCGTAATAAATATCAGCGGAGCCACCAAGGAGTCGCTTGATGTGCGTCCGTCGCAAGTGATATTTGCCACCTCCGAGGGCAACTACGTGAACATATATTATATTATTGACGACAAGCCCAACAACATGCTTATTCGCACGAGCATGAAGAATGTGTCGGAATTGCTCTGCCGTCAGTCATATATAATGCAATGCCACCGTGCTTACATCGTCAACCTGCGCCATGTGGAAAAGGTTGAGAGTCGCAACAGTGGCATAGCACTTGTCATGCAGTATGGCAATGACACCGTACTGGTGTCGAAGCAATATACTGCCGAAGTGAAGGAAAGGATTAAGAATCCCTCTACAATCGCTTGATCACATCCTGTCCTGCTCCTTTGCCCTTATATTTGCTCTTGGTGGCATTGAAGGCATAACGCACCGAGAGTGAAACGCGATGGAAACTGTAGTTGCCTCGTCCCTCTCCGAATACGTCGCCCTTCAACAGCGTATAGTTGCCGAGATCGAGAAGGGCATCTTGCTTTGCAGTATTGAAGATGTCGGCCACCGAGAGGCGCACCACGAGCGACTTGTCCTTGAGGAATGACTTCTGCACTGCGGCAGTCAGATTCCAGTATGCCTGCATCAGTTTCACGTTGCGATAATGAGCTTTGCTATAAAATTGCGAGTTGAGTTCCAACTGCCAGTCGTGTTTCAGTCTGAAGGCATTGTCGCTATTGAATATCAGCATCGGTTTGTCGTAAGTGACATGGCGCTTGCCTGTTGCCTCGCGCGGGTCGTCGAGATTAAACGAGAGCCACTGCTTCTGCACACCCACTGTATTGCTCGTGGTCCACACTCCCACTGTGGGCGATACATTCACAAAAGCACAGAACACGTCGATGGGACGGTCGAAGTTAACCATACCTATCATCACCACTCCATTGTCGTCGTATGGCGTTGTCCAGTCGTATATGGCATCCTTGATATGCAGGTAGTTGACATTGAAGGCTATCCATTTCCATCGTCCCGAAAGGTCGAGGGTGTGGCGTATCTCGTTTTCCAACAGAGGATTACCCGTCTGCAGTGTGTATTTGCTGCCATAGTCGATTTCGCTTCTCAACTGATAGTAGGACGGGCGTGTGGTCTTTATGCCATAGCTTAGTTGCATCTGCAAGTCTCCGAGGCGAGTGCTGAATGACACAGAAGGGAAGAAATCGTCATGATTTCTCTTTACCGAGCGCGATGGGTCGGTCTTGTCGTCGAAGTAGAATGCCACATGTTCATATCTCATCCCGAGTGTCAACATTCCTGCCTTGGGTATCATGATGCCATATTCGAAGAAAGCGGCATAGTTCTGCTCGTTCACCTTCGACATCCTGTCGAAGATATTATCCACACCGCTGATGCGATAGTCGTTGTCGCGACACACGGTGGTCAATTCGCCACCCAACTGCAGTTTGCCTGTCCATAGAGGATGCTCGGCAATAATTCGCGCGGCAAAGAGGTGGCTCTTGTTCTCGGTCATCGACTCCACGGTGCGCATACCCGACATAGCCTGCTCGTTGACATGATTGTCGTTCTTGTCACATTGCGAGTAGTAATCCACATTGGCGTCAATACCCCATTTGCCTATCTTTCCATTGTAATATGCATTCACGAGCAGGGTATTGGGATTTTTGTATTTGATGTCGCTCTCCGACTTCAGGTAATCCTCCTTCACACCATTGCGCAGCACGTCTTCCTCCATCTCAAACCAGTAGCGGTTTTTCAACCATATACCTCTCTCCAACTTCACTCCAATGAAGTTGTCATCGTCAAATTGCCAGTTGACTCCGGCGTTGAAAAACATACGCGAAAATTTCTGGTCGGATTGGGTATATCCTGTCTGGGTATGGGAAATAATTGAGTTTGTATTCTGCTTGAGGTATGTGTTCTGCTCGAGCAGTGACCTGTAACCATCGAGATAGTCGTTTTGGAATGTCACACCGCCGAAGAAGTCAAGTCCCTCATGACGATAGTTGAGATTGAGGGTGGACGTCAGGTTGTTGTTGCCCGACTTCAATGCCTGTTCGTCGCTCACGTCAAATCGTCCACTGAGCCCCTCACCCTGCTGACGACGCGTCTTTATCTTCACCACGGCGTTCACCGAGGCATCATAGGCAGCTCCCGGACTATTTACTACCTCCACCTCACGTATATCCTGACTTCTCAATCTTTTCAGTTCCTCAAGGTCCTGCACCTTTCGTCCATTAATATAATAAATAGGTGAACCCTTTCCTATCACCTGCAACTGACCACCCATGCACATCATACCGGGCACACGCGAGAGCATGTCCTCAACCGAGCCCGCCGACTCCAATGGCGAACCCACAATGCGAGTGACCATCGCACCGTTTCTCATCTTTGTACGCGGGGCAGTGGATTTCACCACAAACTCCTGCAGGTTGAGCGAGTAGTCAACCGTGTCCTTCTTCTCCGTCTGGGCCATGGCTGTTGCCACTCCCAACATTGCGGCGAGTGCCGTCAAACATAATTTCAATGTCGTCATATCTTTGTTCATTTAAAAATTTTCCGTTGCAAAGTTACGGTGGATATTTGGATTGTGCAATAGCAAGGGATATAAGGCAGAGGGAATGGGATATAACGTCTTCCATTCGTCACATATCCCTACCATTTGTCCCAAATGTTTGGAAATGTGGGATAAATGGTGTATCTTTGCAGTCGAATTTGAAATTATGACGATGATGAAAAGACGATTCAAAGAACCAATAAACATCCGCATCATACACGAAAGTGTGTATGCCGGCATATTCGTATTCCTTTTGTTATGGCTCACCATGCCATTCAATGTCGAGACTATCCACGATGGTCGGCCGCTCTTCTTCCTCGCACAGAGTGTCATCACCACTGTGGTCAGTATGATTATCGGTTTATTCACTGCCCACATCCTCCGCATGCCTATGGACCCCAAGTTGCCGCTCAACACTGTACATCGCAACTCTATCGTCAACTATCTTATCAATATCCCCATCCTCGCCCTCGCGCTCACCCTCTTCGGGGGATTCTTCTTCTGCAATAATCCCATCAAACCATGGTGGCATGGCGGACAATTTCACTTTGATTATTTCTTTGACTACATATACTACGTCTCAGCCACATGCATATTCCTGTATATCGGCACCTACGTGCGCAACCGCAACTGGCATCTGCGCCATCAGCTCGAAGAGGTGCGCACCATCAATGCCTTGCTTGAGGAAAGGCAGAAAGCCATTGCCGAACAGACAGAAAAGGAGGAAGAAACAATCGACAATACTCCCTGCGAGGAAGTGCGCCAATGCCACCTCGTGGGAGCCACAGGCAATAGCACACTCATTCTTCCTCCCTCTAATATAATATATGTAGAGTCGATGTCCAACTATGCCAATATATGTTATATGGAATCAGACGAGGTGCGCCAAAAGATGATGCGAATCACGCTCAAGCAGATTATGGAGA
>JALFCW010000141.1 GCA_022771625.1 Prevotella sp. | reverse complement strand
TATGAGGTTTTGCAAATTCTTAGCATATCGCTCACGGACAAAACTCACCTTCGGGACCTGTTCGATAAGACTAAATTCAACGATGTCAAAGAACTCGATTATCCCCTATTTCCGGGGTTTAAATATTAATTTTAACTACGTTCCGATTTTAACGGGACACTAATGGTTCTGACCAATAAGGATTTCCTACAAGATACTCTTCTGTCGTCTTCTTACTTGACCCTTCCCCAAGATTCCCTTTTGGATTTATTCCTATAAGCATGAGATCAACCTCACCATCTATACAATTTAATGGGGACTGTGTATAATATGATGTATTATACTTTTCTGACAATTTGTTGAATTCTGGGACATACTTTTCAGCCCATTTTACAATTTCTTCTTGAATGTTCATAACTTCATCGGGATTATAATTAGAATACATCTGTTTGGTAGATTTGTTTCACGGTTATCTCATCTTTATCTAACTGGTAGAGGCCAGAAGGCAAATCATCTTGGATTACCTCTCGCTCATAATAATCCATATCCTCATCTACTAAGACTTTTTTATAATAATTCTGCTCGTCTTGTTCAATTCTACCAGTAAACCATTGGGGAATCTCAAAAGACTCGCCATCATTTACTTCTATTGGATAAGCTTCCTGGCCTTGCTGTTCAAGAACTTCTCTCGTATTACTATCATCATAATAGTCAAAACCATAATCTTCACAAATACTTTCTATGGTTGACATTATTAATACAAACATAACAATAAAAATTAAAAGTTAAACATTTTACAATATTTCTCTTGCTATCCACGCACATGCTTCTGCGTCTGCAAAATTATTCATTTCTCTGATTTATCAGATTCACCACAACTTTCACCATCACATCCTTCTCTTCAGTCTTGCTCTCTGCTATCATCAGAGTTAGGGCAACGAGAGTGTTGTCAGCCAAGCGCTTGGAGCCATCCTCACGATATAGGATGTGGTTATTGTTGAGGAACCAAAGGAATAGGGTGGCTGCAATGCGCTTGTTGCCATCACTGAAGGAATGGTTCTTGGTGACAAGGTAGAGCAACATTGCGGCTTTCTCCTCTACACTGGGATAGAGTTCCTCACCTCCAAAGGTCTGGTATATCTGTCCGATGCTACTCTTAAAGGAGTCATCTTTTTCATTACCAAAGAGGGCTGAACCTCCGAATTTCTCGCGCAAGCCATTGATTGCCTCCATTGCATTTTCGTAAGTTGCATGGAAGGGCTCTTCCTTTGTCGTCTTGTCGATAGTCAGTCGCTCGTAATCATAGTTGTCGAGGGTGTCGAGTGCGTAAGTATAATTCGTTACTACTTCAAAAAGGGCATTCGTCTCGTCGTTCGACAGAAGAGACTTATTCTGAATGGTTCTGCCAATCATGCCTACCAGTTGACGCAGTTCTCCAATCTGCTCCTTGCGGATGCGCTCATTGACGGCATAGCCTTTTACAAGATAGTCCTTGATGATATTACGTGCCCAAATGCGGAAGGCTGTACCTCGTTTGCTATGAACACGGTAGCCAACAGAGATGATGACATCAAGGTCATAGTATTTCACTTTACGAGACACGCTCCTTTTGCCTTCCCGTTGAACTTGTAAGTATTCCTTACAGGTTGAATCCCTTTCCAGCTCGCCCTCTTTATACGCATTACCAATATGCATGGTAATGTTCTGAGGTGTTTTCTCGAATAACTCAGCCATCTGAGCTTGCGTCAACCACACTGTTTCATCCTCTAGTCGGACATCAATCTGCGTCTGTCCGTCCTCTGTCTGATATATGATAATCTTGTTTTCTTCCATATTGTATGTTGTATATAGTTCTTAGAGTATTTCTCTTGCTATCCATGCACAAGCTTCTGCATCTGCCAATGCATGGTGGTGATCTTCTAACTCATAACCACAGGCAGCAGCTACAGTCTGAAGCTGGTGGTTTTCTAAATCAGGAAACACCCGCCGTGAGACACAAAGGGTGTCATAGAACTCATAGTCTGGATAGTCCATCTGATATAAGCGGCAAACAGCCTTCAGACACCCCTCATCAAAAGGCTTATTATGAGCTACAAGTGGAAGACCTTCTATCATTGGTTCTATCTGTGCCCATACTTTTGGAAATACTGGGGCATCGTTGGTGTCTTCATAACAAAGACCATGTACCTGCGAACACCAGTAGTTATAATAGTTCGGCTCTGGCTGGATGAGAGAGTAGAACGAATCTACAATCTCGCCATTACGAACAATGACTATTCCAACGGAACAAACCGAAGAACGTTCGTTATTGGCTGTTTCGAAATCTATTGCTACAAAATCTTTCATTTTATTGTTTTTATTATTTCTAACAGTTGATAATAATAGTTGTTCAATGCTTCAACTATAATATCACTATCTGTTGATTTGATAGTAGGAAGATGTAAATATATTCTGTTCTTAAATCCCATATTATCAATTATTGCATTGGGATATCTCTTTATTAATTCTTCTTTATAGGGGACAAAACAATTTGTATCCCAGACTGTAACAAACACATGAAAGTAATCGTCATTTTCTATGTTTTTTCGTCCATACCAAGATTCAAGACCTATTTTGTTTGTCTTATCATTGAAAGAAATTCCTAAATCCCAGCCTTGATAAATCCACCATTTAGCGTTTGTCATTTGTGTTAATCGGCTTTTGATTAATGACAATTTTGATAAGTATCCAATCTCTCCTTGGAATTTATCAGAAGATCTGGTATCATAACAGAATTGAAGTTTCATCAACATACCCTCCGGTTTGTTTTTCATGAAACGCATCAGTCGCCTAGGATGCATAAAACTGTTTTCTTCAAAAACAGGACTTAGGTATTTAACACCTAGTTCATGAATGGTTTTATCAAAAAAGCATTTAGCTTTGTCTCTAAATTGAGAGTGTTGGGACAATTGTCCAAAACCTAAATAACATGGTGCTTTTAAGTTCTTAATGTCATCATTGAATATTTTATCATTGATGTCGTTAAGTTTAAACTGATTGTTCAAAGCAATTCCTTTATTAGGATTTGGATCTTTGAGGTAAAACAGATTAAATATTTGAATAACACCATTAAGATTGCCGTAACCGTTAAGTCTAGCTCTCTCAGTAAACAATTCGTTTACAAGATTCAACGTGGGATCACTACCAAATTCATACCAATCTTCGGTAAAACTTTGGTCATTATCGAACTGACGCAGATGGTTCAGCAATTCCTTATCTGTTTCTGCATGATGATCAGGATACTTAAAATTGGCTCCACCCGGATTCATCATTACTATCGAACCAATAACATCCCATGAGTTGCCAAATTGCAGTAAAGTTCGCCAACGGTATCCCATGTCAGTATTGGCTATTTTATTATAGTGAGTATAGACTTTCATCTGTTTATTCATTGTTTATATTATATTTGTTCCACATTCTTTTAATCTTTCCGGCAATTTCCTTACGGAGCCAGAGGGGTTTGAGCACTTCTATATCCTCGCCGTTCCAAAGCAGCTCTTGCTGAAAATCAAAGGCTGGACGCAGATAGTAAGTAAAGATGCTGTATTCTTCATTTCGTACCGTTTCTTCCTGCGACTCATGTATCTTCAGGTCGCGAATATAGTTAGCCTGACCTGCCACAACTTTCAGCTTGACGGTCTGCGGCTCTATACTTCGATCAGCAATAATACCGAAACAATCTTCAAAGAATTCTTTGGCTGTCCAGTCTTTTGGCATCTCGAAAGTCTCATCTGTTGCTTGCAGAAAGTTGATACGGTCAAGGGAATAGATGCGTGGTCCCTTCTCATAATAATAAGAATAGGTACTGCGAGCCACCATATACCAACGCTGACGGAACAACTTCACACAGTATGGCTGTATATCGAAATTGCTCTCCTCATCCTTCCAATAACTGTGGTAGGTCATGTTCAGGACACGGTTCTCCTTCATGGCTTCGATGATGGGCTGGAGGTATTGCTGTCCAGACGGCACATACTCTAGGAGGATGCGGTCCTTGATGCTCTGGCTGTTGGCCAAGGCATTGCTCACACAGAAAGTGTTGTATAGCCAAGAACGAAGTCCGTTCTTACTGATATCCTCTTCGTTTTCGATGTAATAACGGTATTCGCCTCGGTTTTCGTTGACTATGCTGATACCGAACATATCCCAGATGACATAACGCCAATTGTCAAAGGTGCGTTTCGGAATCTCCACGCCCCGACTGATGTCATCGCGCAGCCATCGCTCGTTCAGTTCCTTAAACGAAATCGGGCCTTGGCGGTAGATGGTCTCTATCACCCAGACGTATTTGGTAATTAGGCTTTGTCCTCTATCATTGTCTGCCATATAAAATCGAATTTTTCTGCAAAAGTACACGAAGGCTACGCCATTTCGTGGCAGAGGTTATGAAAAAAATGAGATTATCTCAATTACTTTGGGCTATATATGAGCAGTACTTACTAAGCAGATTTGACAAAGGGAGGTCTCCTTTCTTGAATCGCTCCGCATCAAGTTTCAACAATCTTTCACTCACAGGTTTCTTCCCCTTGAATATGGCTTTTAGATACGGAATGCCATTCTCATCGAAAATACTTACTTCAGTAAAGAACTGCGAAAGGTCTTCTGCATCATAGACGATGGAATAACTTGGGCGCTTTGCCCCAGGAATGTCCTCTATGAGTATATTCTTATCGACAAGATCCTGTATGTCGCGTATGGCGGTGTCCTTCGAACATTTCGCCAATGTTGCCCATGTCTTTGACGTTATCTTTGCCTCGTAGCAGTCAAGGAACAGATTGAGCATCTGCGTTTGCCTTTCTGTCATTGGTACAGCGGAAGCTTTCTGCCAGAAGAAACTCTTGTTCAAGATGGTAGTGACAATGGTGTCAGCCTCGTCGAGCGCATCTGCCAACTTCTGCATATACCAAACCAACCACTCGGTGATGTCACCATCGCCACGTTGCGTACGCTCCAAAACGTCGTAATAATGGTTCTTGTCTTTATTGATTTGAGATGATATGTTGTAGAAGCGGAACTCACTTTTCTCTCCACGTGCCAGAAGCATATCAGAAAGAATACGTGCCAACCTTCCATTTCCATCCTCGAATGGATGAATGCTCACGAACCAAAAATGAGCAACCGCAGAACGGATGATGCTACTCACTGGCTCATCAGCATTGAACCATGAGAGGAAATTCTGCATTTCCTCCTCTACACGGCATGGTGATGGAGCTATATAGTGTATCTTCTCACGTCCGAACATTCCGCTAATGATATGCTCCTCGTTTGTACGATACTGCCCGACCTCAATCTGACAACCTTCGCTGTAGCCAACAGGAAAGAAAGCCGATTGCCAAGCGCACAGCTTCTCTTTACTGAGTGGTTGGTCATAATTCTGCACGGCATCGAGCATCACACTAACAACAGAATCTACATAGTGCGAAGGCGCTGTAAATTTCACATTCTCGATTCCCAGTTTTCTGGCAATGGAAGAACGCACCTGGTCCACATTCAGGCGTATGCCCTCAATCTCTGATGAATACACCACATCGTGAGCCAAGTTCTCTGCCATAGCCCGCAACTTGCTGTCAAAACCAAGTGAACTCAACCTGCCATAAAGCATTCCCTGCTTTCGGCATACCTGTTCTTGAAGGAGCGACACCCGAGAATCGTCCCAACGAAACCTTGTCCAATTATCTCTTTCGTGTATAAACATCATGCATTCTTACTTATAGTGCAACATATTCCAACGACAAATGTCGCAAAATCTGCTGCAAAAATACTAATAATATTCCGAATCGCCAAACAAACCTGCAAAATAACGCATATTATGCGACGTTTTTATCGAAAAATCGTCAGAAGCCACAGGATATTATTACAAACTACAATTTTTCGGCAAGACCTGTGGCTATTAGGTTGGCATTGGTGAATATTACTTTGTAATTCTTTGTACCGATAGTTATTGTCAATCCCAAATCTACCTCTTGGTCGGCTCTAACTTTATCTCCACGGGCTGCATCATACATTTTCTCTATTTTTTTTCTTTAAGTTGTAACGTTTGTTAAATTCCCGTAAATATGATGCGATAATTATTCTCTTATTGATTATTTTGATTATCTTTGTCCCCTGTTGATGAACAAGTCTCCATTGACTATAACAATGGCGACCCGAAACGCATATAGCATACTATAATAACAAAACAACTTATGACAAACAAATTTGAAACATCCAGAGTCAATGTACTGCTATTAGTACTCTTGTCGCTGTTTTTGGGCTCATGCAGCGACTCTGACAACAACAGCCCTTCGGATAGTCCTGTAACAATCGGCATCTCATGGCGAAGTGATCTGGACTCAGAATTCTACACCAATGTTGTGACTGCCATCAAGGAATGTGGCGCCACACCAGTTTTGCTCACCCAAGTAAAATGCAATGACATTACCTACCAAGATGGAGAGGTGACAGCCGACTGTATCGACGAGGCCGGACATCTCACGCTTTCGGCTGCAAGCACTCTACGCGCATCGGTTGACAACAGCAATGCCGGCGATGCAGTGAAGAGTGTGGATGCCGTCATATTCACTGGTGGTGAAGATGTTAGCCCCACATTTCTGGCAAATCCCCAGCCCTGGCATGGCATTGAAGCCGAGCGTGACTATAATGCCACACGCGACGTGAACGACTATGCACTCATGGCATACTGTCTCAAACAGGACATCAGCCTACTTGGTTTTTGCCGCGGTATGCAGATGCTCGGCGTCATCAGCGGGGCAACCGTTATTCAGGATATTCCCACATTCTTCGCTCAAAGAGGTGAAACGTATGACTATATCCACCGCAACGAGAAGAGTTCGCCTGATGCTTATCGAGACTATTCACCCCATGATGTCACGGTTGTCAAAGGCACTAAACTCTATGACATAGCTGGCGAACAGCTTCACAACGTTCCTTCATGGCATCACCAGGCACTGCTTAGCGTTGAAGGCACGCCGCTCGTAATGTCAGGATACACCATTGTGAATGGCATGAAAATGATAGAGGCCATAGAGCGTACGGACAAGACGTTAGCTATGGGATTCCAGTTCCACCCCGAAGCTGCAATAGTGAAACATTGCACAGGAGCTGCCAACAAAGACAGATTCATGTCAATGAAAGAGGCTAAAAACCTCATAACTTCCTTCATAACCCTTATCAAAATACGAAAGGCCTCAAAGCCAACAAACTGAATATTAATAAAACAGAGGCAAGTACCTATATAATAAGTACTTGCAGAATTGACAAATGAAGCATACTCGCATTGAAGAAGAAAAGGCAGTGGTGGAGCAGATGATTCGTCTGTATTGCCGGAAATACGAGGGGCATGACGAACTATGCCCAAGTTGCAAGGAACTGTTGGACTATGCCCACTGCCGACTCGACAGATGCCGTTTTGGCGAGCAAAAGAACACCTGCAAGAAATGTCCTGTACATTGCTATCGACCAGAGATGAAAGAGCGTATCAGAATGGTAATGCGATGGTCGGGGCCAAGAATGATTATCTACCATCCAATTGCAGCCATCAAACATCTGATGCGTTAAAAGACAAAAATCCTTTATTTTGGCATTGAGCGATTCAGCCGATGCATTTGTGGATCTGTTTACAAAGTAGTTTAGGATCTCATCCTCTCTGTCGTACATTGCGGCTGCGATGTCGTCAAATGCCTTGTTCTCAAATTCCCCCACCTTGGCATACCACTTCTTGATGCTTCTTCGTCCTGCTTCCTTGTCACACTTTTGGGCAAATACCATTCTCAGGGAGTGCGTCAGGCTGTATGCCTTCTCTATATCGGGATACAGTTCAAAGAGTATTTCCGCACGCTCCCTCTGGCTTGCGGTCCACTTCTCCGGCGACACCATCAGCAGGTACCTGCTTCGTATGAACAGTTTAGCCTTTGTCTCGTTGTTCTTCAGTCTCTCAGGGTGGTATGCGGCATCGCTGCGGATAGGATTGCCTTCCGCGTCGACGAACGGCTTTCCGCTCTCGGCCAGGTCTTTAATCATAGCCCCGAAGCCATCCCTTGCATTGGCCGCTTACGTCATTGCCTCACGGCGGTGTCCGATGCGTATCTCCTGCAATGCTTCCAGACAGAACTGCTAATGGTGGAAACGGTCAAGGGTTATCATGGCCTTGGGAAAGCAGGCACTGACAATCTGGCGCATGCTTTCGGAGAAGTCAAGCGTCCCACACGATTATCTGGCGTCAACGCATTCTCGTCAAGATACAGATGGACAACGTTCACAAAGGCCTCCTCTGAGTGTGTATCCCGTGTGGCGGTCTTCTCCTTGGGTTTAACCTCGACATTGGTCAGATCAAACTTACTATAAAACGAAATTATCACGATTTTAGTGTGTATGTTCACACACGGTTATGCAGGTGACCCGTTTTTGTGAAATATCTCCCCTACAAAAATCATATTTTGGTGCAAAAAGTGGCTGGAATATTTGGATAAATCAATAAAAATCAGTATTTTTGCACCTACAAACATATTCACTGCCCTGAGACAGCAAATACTGGACACGCTTTGGAAGTGGGAAAAACACGGAAAACGGACAGTCTGCACTCTTGATGGAGCGCATCAGGCGGCTGGGTATAATCAAAATCACTAACCCTAAAAAACAAAGCAGCACATGAGAATCATCATCATTGGCGGCGTGGCTGGAGGCGCTACGGCAGCAGCACGCATAAGAAGACTGACAGAAGAGGCAGAGATTCTTCTGATAGAGAAAGGAAAGTACATCTCCTATGCCAACTGTGGACTTCCGTACTACATAGGCGGCATCATAGAGGAACGTGGGAAACTCTTCGTCCAGACCCCAGAGGCATTTGGCAGGAGGTTCCACATAGACGTGAGGACAGAGAGCGAGGTGACAAAGATAGACACGACGAAGAAGACGGTGACGGTAAGCACAGCTGACGGACGGGATTATACAGAAACCTACGACAAACTGCTGCTCTCACCCGGAGCCTCCCCTATCGTTCCCCCTCTGCCCGGCATCAACAGCGAGGGCATCTTCACGCTCCGCAACGTCAGCGACACGGACTGTATAAAGGCATTCCTGGACGGAGGAAAGGTGCGCAGGGCCGTCATCGTGGGAGGCGGCTTCATAGGTCTGGAGATGGCAGAGAACCTGAAACATGCAGGACTGGACGTAGCTGTCGTGGAGATGGCCAACCAGGTCATGGGGCCCATCGACTACTCCATGGCCGCACTCGTCCATGAGCACCTCCAGGAAAAGGGCGTGAAGCTCTATCTGGAACAGGCCGTGGAGAGTTTCTCGAGGGAAAACGGCATGCTGACAGTGCATTTCAAGTCGGGCATCACCCTGGAGACAGACATGGTACTGCTGAGCATAGGCGTAAGGGCAGAAACGAGGCTGGCACAGGAAGCTGGACTCCGGCTGGGCGAGATGAGGGGGATATGGGTCAACGAATACCTGCAGACCTCCGAGGAGGACGTATATGCCGTGGGCGATGCCATCGAGTTCCCCCACCCTATCACCGGCAAGCCCTGGCTCAACTTCCTGGCCGGTCCGGCCAACCGCCAGGCACGCATCGTGGCCGACAATATCGTCATGGGAAACAGCGTAAGGTATGAAGGCGCCATAGGGACCGCCATTGCCAAGGTCTTTGACCTCACCGTGGCCTCCACCGGACTGCCTGCCAAGCGGCTCAGGCAGATGGGCATGCCCTACCTCTCCGCCACCATACACCAGGGTTCACATGCCGGCTACTACCCCGGAAGCCTGCAGATGAGCCTGAAGGTCACCTTCTCGCCGGAAGACGGTCGCCTGTACGGAGCACAGATTGTGGGCTACGACGGAGTAGATACGCGCATAGACCAGTTGGCCCTGGCCATCAAGCAGGGATCCACGGCAGAGCAGCTTACACGCCTCGAACATGCCTACGCACCGCCATTCTCCTCGGCCAAGGACCCCGTGGCCATTGCCGGTTACGTGGCAGGCAACATCCTTACAGGAAAAATGAAGCCCCTCTACTGGCGCGACATTCAGCATGCGGAGCGGGAGAATGCCATACTCATAGATGTACGTACGCCCGATGAGTTTGTCCTGGGCACCCTCCCTGGAGCAAGAAACATACCCCTGGACGACCTACGGGAGAGGCTACAGGAGATACCCACCGACCGCCCCCTGTGGCTGTTCTGCGGTGTGGGACTGAGGGGCTACCTGGCCTCCAACATACTGAAGGGACATGGGTTCGGGAACGTCTCCAACCTTGTGGGCGGACTGAAGACCTACCAGGCAGCCATAACCCGGCCAGCCACTCCCAAGGGATTTGACCACGCAGAAGCACCCAATGCCTGCCCCGCCCCCGCCTGCTCATGCGGCAACAGCCATGTCGTCAGGGTGGATGCGTGCGGCATTCAGTGTCCCGGGCCGATACTGAAGATGAAGCAGGCCATGGACTCGCTACAGGCAGGTGAACGGCTGGAGGTAAGGGCCACCGATGCAGGCTTCCCCAGGGATGCCGAGGCATGGTGCCGCACCACGGGCCACCGCTTCCTGGGACGACGCTCCGAGGGCGGCATACACATCGTGGAGATAGAGAAAGCCACCCCCTGTGCCTCTGAGACCGTGAAGGTGCATGACGGAGCACAGGGAAAGACGCTCATTCTCTTCAGCGATGACCTTGACAAGACGCTCGCCACCTTCGTCCTCGCCAACGGGGCAGCCGCCACGGGCAAAAAGGTGAGCATCTTCTTCACCTTCTGGGGACTGAATGCCATCAAGAAAACCTGCAAGCCGAAGGTTGAGAAAGACCTCTTCGGACGCATGTTCTCGTGGATGCTGCCCTCCGACAGTACGCAACTGGCTCTCTCGAAGATGAACATGCTGGGCATCGGAGCCTGGATGATGCGCTACCTGATGAAGAAAAAGGGAGTCGATTCCCTGGAATCTCTCCGGCAGCAGGCCATCGACAACGGGGTAGAGTTTATCGCCTGCCAGATGTCGATGGACGTGATGGGCGTCAAGCGCGAGGAACTGCTCGACAACATCACCGTGGGAGGTGTGGCAAGCTATATGGAACGAGCCGAACAGGCCAATGTGAACCTTTTCATCTAAAACATCTATGAAACAACTCCTGCCCCTCATCTGTCTCCTTCTTGCCACTTGCATGGAAAGCGTGGAGGCACAGCAGCACATTGACCTCTCCGGCAAGTGGCACTTCGGCACAGGTGCCAAGGCCACCTATGACGGCTTCGTCAGCCTGCCAGGATCCATGCAGACCAACGGGAAGGGGGAGAAGGTGACGGCACTGGTGGGGGTACTCAACGTACACTGGGGTGAGAAGGGATATGCCATGGCATCCGAATGGAGGGAGTTCTGGGTCTATCCCGACATACAGGAGGAACAGGCAACCCAAGGGCTGCACATCGCAGACACCCTCGATGC
>JALFCW010000028.1 GCA_022771625.1 Prevotella sp. | reverse complement strand
TTTATCCTCCCCGAGAAAGTTGTGATGGGAGGAATATCGGGTGCTGCCGCATTGATTTACTATGCATTCAACATACCGCCCGCATTCAGTATTTGGGGACTTAACTTTGCCATGTTGGCATTGGCATTCAAACAGTTGAGCAGGCAGTTTGTATGGCGCACGGTGATTGGTGTGACAATAATGTCACTACTTGTGGGATTCCTTCAACCCGTATTTGCAGCCTATCCCATCATCACTGCTGGCGAGGACAAGTTTATGCACGTGCTCATTGGCGGTATGCTCGGCGGTGCAGGTCTTGGTTTTGTGTTCTCGCATAACGGTTCTACTGGCGGCACCGATATCCTTGTGGCACTGCTCAACAAATACACTCGTATGAGTTTCGGTCGAGCCATGCAGATGTGCGACTTCTGTATCATCGGTTCGTCGTATTTCCTCTTCAAGAGCACCGAGACGATAGTATATGGTGTGGCGTTCACTCTTATAGCCGCCTATATGTGCGACTATGTCATCAACGGTACACGACAGACGGTGCAATTCTTCATCATATCAAAGAAATACGACGAGATTGCCGACAAAATCACCAAGCGCATGCATCGCGGCACGACGCTCATCAACGGTATTGGATGGTATTCCAAGCACGACGTGCAGATACTGATGGTGCTGGCAAGGAAATATGAATCGCAAGACCTCTTCAATTATGTGAAGAGTATCGACCCCGACGCCCTTGTCTCGCAGTCATTCTGTCAGGGTGTCTTCGGAGAGGGATTTGATAAGATTAAATGAGGTATAAGGAATTAGGAATCGACGAAGTCAATGAGTGATGAGGAATTAAGGCGATATAGCCGACATATACTGCTGAAGGAGATTGGCAAGGAAGGCCAAGAGCGATTGTCTGAAGGTCGTGTTCTCCTGATAGGTTGCGGAGGTTTAGGAACCCCTGTGGCTATGTATCTTGCTGCCGCAGGTGCGGGCACCATCGGACTTATGGACGGCGACGTGGTGGATGAGAGCAACTTGCAGCGCCAGGTGATTCACTTCACCGGCGATGTAGGAAAGCCCAAAGTTACCTCTGCCGCCGAAAAGCTGCGCGCCATCAACCCCAACTGCCGCATAATCGAAATCCCCGAGTTCTTAAGCGCCGATTCCGCCTCATCCTCCCTTCTCTCCGACTACGACTTCGTCATCGACGGCACCGACCGCTACCACACCAAATACCTCATCAACGACATCTGCGTGAAAAACAAAAAACCCTTCTCGCATGGTGGTGTGTTGCGCTATAGCGGCAATGCCTTCACATATCTGCCTGGTCATGCTTGCTATCGCTGCATCTTCGGCGACGAACCCTCACAAAATGATATACCCACCAGCAGTCAGGTGGGTATATTAGGAACGGTGGCCGGTATGATAGGTATCATACAAGCCACCGAAACAATCAAATATCTTACGAAAACAGGCGAACTGCTCACCGACGCATTGCTCACCATCGACGCAATGACATGGGAGACGCATCGTATCAGCGTTTCACCTTCGCCGTCTTGTCGTCTATGTCAGTCGCTTTCTTAGCGTTCACTATTGTTGTGTTCTCTATGGTTACGTCTATGCAGTCGTAACCCTCTATGCCATGCGCATATATACCTGTGTCGGCACCACGGCACACTACATTATTAATATGTATGTCGTGGAATTGGGGGATGAATTGATCCTTGGGATCGGCAGCAGTTGCTCCCGCCCTACCCGCAGGTCTATCTACATAGTCACACTGGAAGATTATCGCCTCGGCGGCAATATCAGTCATAACAACATCTGAGATATACACCTTCTCAGTAACACCACCACGTCCTATTCCACTCTTGAAGCGAAGTCCGGTGTCGGTACCAGAGAATCTACACTGACGCACCACCAGTCGCTTGGTGCCACAGATATTCTCACTACCGATAACAAAACCGCCATGGGCATGGAACACGGTGTTGTCCTGTATCATGATATCCTCACAACCATTTACAAGTGAATTTTCCTTGTATTTTCCACTCTTCATGCATAATCCATCGTCTCCGGCATCAACTGTTGAGTTGACGATAAGCACCTGATGGCAGTCGCTGATGTCAATGGCATCACCATTCTGGGCATTCCACGGGCAACGCACTGTAATGCCATCGATGATGACATTGCGCGAGTTGAGGGGATGGACATGGAATCGGGGTGAGTTCTGGAAGGTTACTCCCTCGATGAGGATATTCTCGCAGTCGGTGAAGCGCACAAGGTCATTACGTCTCTTCTCCTGAGCCTCGGGAGTGTCGCCAACATTAGGCGAACCATCCTTCAAATCCCATGGATACCAGAGTTGCCCGTTATTGCGCTCTACGCCACCCATCTCCTTGAATCTCTTCCATTCCACATCACTCACCTTTGAGCGCTTCACAGGTCGCCACTGAGCACCATTACCATCAATGATTCCCTCACCGGTGATGGCTATATTGCGACGCTTGGAAGCCTTGATACATGGCTCAAAGCGAGATGACTTACCGTCCTTGTCGAGATAAAGCGACTTGTCGGGCGAGAACATCACGATGGCATTCTTCTCGATACGGAGTTCGATGTTGTCCTTGAAGGATATTGGCCCCGTGAGCCATACCCCCTGCGGCACCACTACCCTTCCGCCACCTTTTTTCACAAGAGCGGAGATAGCCTTGCGGAATGCCTCTGTATTGAGCGTAGAACCATCCCCCACACCGCCGAAGTCTAAAATAGACACGGCGTTGTCGGGAATAACCACCTCCACAACAGGTTTCACCTCCGTGGGCAGGTTCTGATAATACTTGGAATAATCCT
>JALFCW010000107.1 GCA_022771625.1 Prevotella sp. | reverse complement strand
TGATTGCGCAGCTGGTTGCGATAGTTGTTAATCTCGTTTTCGATATTGAATGAGCGATTAACATCGAAGTTGTCCTTTCTACCGAGCAAGAGAACATTCATCTGAGTGAGACTGTCGTCGGTGAGCTCGAACATCTGATGGATGTGCTCATACTGAGTCTCGCTGAAGTCCTCCTTACCACTTACCTTGCGGTTCATCGTACGGGCAATGTTATAGCAACTGTCACCGATACTCTCCAATTCCGAAATCTCGCGCAGCATGGCACGAATCTTCGCCTTGGTGTCGTCCGAGAGATGGGCATCACTTACTCCGTCGAGATATTTTGCAATCTCAATTTCCATATTATCAGTGATACTCTCGTATTTCTCAATGCGTGAGAATAGTTTGTTGAAAGCCGAATCATCTGTCACTCCAAGCAGTTCGCGCACCATAGAGAACATCTTCTGCACACGCTCGGCAAAAATCTGAATCTCCTTCTGAGCCTCAAGCACCGAGAGCTCTGGAGTCTTCATGATGGTATTGCCGCCAATGTAGGTAAGACGGAATTCCTCCTCATCCTCTGTTGTCTTTGGCTTGATAATCCAGCACACCAGTTTCTCAATCTGCGGAATAAACCATATAAGGACAAATGTATTGGTGACATTGAAGCATGTATGGAAGGCAGCGAGGATAATAGGCAGGCGTGCAGCCAGCTGAGCCTGCGTGAGCGAATGGTCATTGGGATTATAATGAACAAGCGAGCAAACCATATCCACAAATGGATAGAAGAGGCACATCACCCACACCACACCGATGACATTAAATACCAAGTGAGCCGCGGCAGCTCGACGAGCCTGTGCATTGGCCCCGAGTGCAGCAAGATTGGCCGTGGCAGTGGTACCGATGTTTTCGCCGAGCACGAGGGCGATACCGAGATAGATGGGCAGCACACCTGATGAGCACAACAGGATAGTGATAGCCATCACAGCCGCCGACGACTGCACGATACAAGTGATTACCGTACCTATGAGCAGGAAGATGATGATAGTGAGATGACTGCTTGTGTCAAAACTGGAGAAGAAATGAATTACATCCGAATTATGTTCGAGGTCGAGCTCCTTTCCTGCCCCGCTAAGAAGAACGAGTGAGAAAAACAGGAAAGCGATACCAAAGAGGAAATCACCGATATACCGCTTGCTCTTGGAATAAATGAGCATGATGCCGATGAAAAATGCCGGGAAGATCACCGTTGTGAGGTCAACATTGAATCCGAGGCTCATTATCCATGCCGTGAGCGTCGTTCCGATGTTTGCACCCATAATCACCGAAATGGCTTGTGCGAGGGTTAGCAGTCCTGCGTTCACAAACGACACCGTCATGACGGTTGTGGCAGACGACGACTGCACGGAACATGTTACGAACATACCGGTGAACATACCGGTGAATCTGTTTCTTGTCATTGTTGCGAGAATGTGTCGCAACTGTGAGCCAGCCATCTTCTGTAGGGCTTCGCTCATCACTTTCATACCGTAGATCAGCAGTGCAAGTGACCCGATAATCTTAAAAAAAATCCAAATCGACATACTTTTTATATTATTTAATTATTCTTTCTTGGTAATATCAAAATATTGATGTATCTTTACACCGTAAAACCTCAAAATTTTAATAGAAATGAAACATGTAGTACAAATCCGTTGCAAAAATAATAAAAAATCTCAAAATATCAGCATCGGAAGCTCACTTTCTGAGATTTTTTTTCATTTTGGCCTAAAAATGGACTTCGGACCGGTGAGTGCGAGGGTAAATAACAAGGTGGAAGGCCTCGACTTCCGTGTTTATCACAACAAAGACGTGGAATTTCTCGACCTGCACTCTTCGTCGGGTTTGAGAGCCTATACGCGTACATTATTCTTTATATTATGCAAGGCTGCCTCGGAACTTTATCCCGGCAAGAACATGGTGATCGACATCCCCGTGTCAAATGGTTATTACTGCGACTTGCAGCTCGGGCGTGCCATCACCGAGGAGGATGTGGAACGTATCTCGCGCAGGATGCAGGAGATTATCGACGCCAAGATTCCTATTGTACGTCATGAATGTACTACAGAGGAGGCAATCAAACTCTTCGGCGACCTGGGCGACACTACCAAGGTGAAACTGCTGAAGAGCACCGGTAAGCTCTATACCGAATATTATGAAATCGATGGATATTACGACTATTACTACGGCACTCTGCTCATCAACACGTCGCAGATACATCTTTATGAATTGGTGAAATACTATGATGGTATGCTTTTGCGCATCCCCTCGCAGAAGGACCCGTCGAAACTGGGCGAACTGATACAACAGGACAAGCTGTTTGAGATATTCAAGGAGCACCACCGTTGGCAGAATATCCTCGGTATGCGCACCATCGGCGACCTCAACTCGGCTGTGGAGCATAAATACAGCACCGACCTCATCAACCTCTCCGAAGCCTTGCAGGAGAAGAAACTCGCCAAGATAGCCGACGAGATAGCCAGTCGCAAGGACGTGAAGATGGTGTTGATAGCTGGTCCGTCGTCGAGCGGCAAGACCACCACATGCAAGCGTCTGTCGATACAATTGCTTACCAACGGTATCAAACCCGTGGGCATATCCCTCGACGACTACTTCGTTGATCGCGAAAAAACGCCCAAAGACGAGAACGGTGAATATGACTACGAGCATGTGGAGGCACTCAACATCCCACTTCTCAACGAGCAGATGAACGCACTGCTTGCCGGCGAGGAGGTGGAACTGCCACGATATAACTTCCAGACGGGCAAGAGCGAGATGAGCGGCAAGAAAATGCGACTTAAGGATGACGAGATACTCGTGGTGGAGGGAATACACGCCCTCAACCCCGACTTGACGTCCCAGATAGCTGAAGAGAAGAAATTCCGCGTATATGCCTCTGCCCTCACCACCATGCTCATTGACGACCACAACTATATCCCCACCACCGACAACCGACTTCTGCGCCGCATCATCCGCGACTACAAATATCGTGGAGTGAGCGCACAGGACACTATCCGCCGCTGGCCATCGGTGAGAGCAGGCGAAAACAGATGGATATTCCCGTTCCAGGAGAATGCCGACGTGATGTTCAACACGGCGATGTTGTTTGAGTTGGCGGTGATAAAAATGCAGGCAGAACCGATATTAGACCAAGTGCCCGAGAATTGCGAGGAATATGCCACAGCCTATCGCCTGAAGAAATTCCTGCGGTATATCAAACCGATTCCCGAGCGCCAAGTGCCGCCCACATCATTGCTCAGGGAGTTCCTGGGAGGTAGCTCGTTCAAGTATTGATAGAAAGAATCTATAAACCGATAGATATTTTCAGTTTGCATAATCCAATTATTATTCGTAACTTTGCAGCAGAAAAATAAAATTATTATTAACCCATTAAAGAAAAAGGAGATTAAAGTATGAGAAGTATCACAACATTCGATTTGCAGTATGCACACAGGTTTTATGGTTTCCAGGGCGAGGCTCAGTATCTTCACGGCCACACAGGCGTTCTGACCATCGAGGTAGAGGACTCAGTAAATGAGGGAGTAAACATGGTATATCCATGCAACGAGATACAGAAGGTGGCATGGGATGTGCTGAAGAACTTCGACCACGCTCTCATCCTTCGTCAGGACGACCCGCTGCTGCCGGCAATCCTCGATGTATATGAGAAGCAGGGTATCAAGAACGGTCATCCGCGCAACACCATGAAGGGTGAGGCCTTCAAGACCGAACTTGCACAGGCTTATCCCGACGCTCGTCTTGTCGTCACCAAGGAGACGATGACGGTAGAGGGCATGATCAAGATTGTATATGACCTTCTGAAGGACAAGCTCAACATCGCCAAGATTACCTTCACCAGCGGTGTGAACGCAGCCTCGGCTGAATTCAGCGACAGAAAGCAGATTGACCGTTGTCCGCTCTGCGGTATCTCGCTCGATGAGAACGGCGTATGCCCAAAGTGTGGCTACCGCAAGTAGAAAATCCCTTCGGGTCCCATGTTGAACAAGAGGTCGAGGATGCTTAGATTAGGTTGAAACCCAATCTTCCGCTCAAACACCTGATAATATCTGCGGGGCACGAAGTCGGCATCCACAGCCGGATGCTTAGGGTCGATGGCCTCCCTGAAGTCGAAGATGTCTTTGGGGAGGTCGTCTTTTTTTATATATTCAGATGTGGGCAGGATATTGGGATGTATGTCAAGGAGCGAGCACACCGTATGGCATGCCTCCTGATTGAAGTCGTATAGAAAGTCCCATTTTTTCTCGAAGAACGGACGTATGTCATCGGCATAATATTCGAAGAATGGCGATTCGGAATATGCCGACATGAGAGCATGCCAGTGCAGGTGTCGCCAATTGCCATGGTCGCTGATTTTCAAGTCTTTAATCAATGTGGAATGTAGTCCGCAGTCGGGTCTTTCCACGGGTATGGTGAGCGCTTGCAGTCCATTGGTTGTAGCAATCACGCATCTGTTGCGGAATGTCTGCTTGCGATAACTGTCATAGCACTCCACATAAGCACAATCGGCCCTGTTCAGCTTCTGATACCACTGAACAGGACCGAAATATGTTGTTGCCAATAATGCTTTCACTTGATATTATCCACAAAGTTGAAAATACGGTTCCATCTGATGCCTCCGAATCCCGAGCGGTCGGGATCGCTCGACCACCATATGAAGATTGGTTTGCCCACCACATGGTCTTCGGGCACAAATCCCCAATATCTTGAGTCGGCAGAGTTGTGGCGGTTGTCGCCCATCATCCAGTAGTAGTCCATCTTGAATGTATAGCTCTTTGCCTCCTTGCCGTTGATGTATATTCGTCCGTCCTTCACCTTGAGGTCGTTTTTCTCATACACACGGATGGGGCGCTCATATATCGCGAGATTGTCGAGGTTGAGGTCGATGCTCTTGCCCTTTGCCGGAATCCATATCGGTCCGTAGTTGTCTCGGGTCCAGTGCATGTTTCCGTTGAGTGGATAGATGTCGGTGTCTGATGTATCATTGTTGATGGTGATACTCTCCACGATATCCTTTCTTTGCGACAGTACAGCCACTGCATGCTTGGTGAGCGGCAGATAACCGGCAGTGTTCAAGCTTGTGAGGTCTTCCATCGATATGCCCAATTCCTCCATCAGTTCCTCGGGAATCCTCTGTTTCAGTTTCACGTAGTATGAATACTGCACGTTGTCGGGCTCCTTGTTAGCCTTTCCGTCGAGATAGATGATGCGGTTCTTTATTTGCAGCGTTTGTCCTGGCAGTCCCACACATCTCTTCACATAGTTCTCGCGGCGGTCGGTAGGTCGGGTGATGATGTCGCCATATTCATTTTTATTTTGCATAATGATGTCGCGCCCGGCATTATATATTGTAGAGAAATACTTCTCCTTGAGCTCATAAGAGAGCGAGTCGGGATTGGGGCGCTCAGGATATACCTGATAACCAATGCCGTAGCACATCTGATAATAGTCGGCAGCCTGATATTGGGGAGCCGAGCAGAGGGTGTCGCCAGCGGGATAGTTGAACACCACGATATCGTTGAGCTCCACCTTTCCCAGTCCCTTGGCGCGTCGATAGTCCCAATGTGGCCATTCCACATACGACTTGCAGTCAACCACTGGCAGTGTGTGCTGGGTCAAAGGCATGGTGAGTGGAGTTTCGGGGATGCGGGGTCCATAGCTCACCTTGCTCACGAAGAGGTAGTCGCCTGTGAGGAGTGATTTTTCGAGTGAGCTCGATGGGATGACGTAGTTCTGGAAGAAGAACAGGTTGATGAAATACACTGCCACGAGGGCAAACACCAATGCATCCACCCACGACATGACAAATCTCACGGGTCCTTCGGCGTCCTTCCACCATTGCCATTTTATCTTCTTGGTGATATAAACATCATAGATAAACGGGATGACGATGATGCCAAGCCAACTCTTTAGCCATACGAGGAAGGCAATGTAGAGCACCATTACAATGGCAAACTTTGTCCATTGCACCTTCATGTTGAGCTTCTTTTTCTTTAAATCTTCCATTTTTTCTGCTTTTGTAGTCTTCTGAAACTTCTTATTGTTTGCTTCTTAGACTATATAGTGATTGAAAATGCTACATCAATAAAAGTTAAAACTTAAACATGTCGGATATGGTGAGCAATCCGCTGTGATCCTTTGTAAACTCGGCGGCGAGCACTGCCCCGAGGGCAAATCCCTTGCGCGAGTGGGCATCGTGGGTGATGGTGATCATGTCGGCCTCACTGTCATATTTGATGGTATGTATTCCCGGCACCTCGTCGCGCCTGATGCTGTCGATGCGCAGTTTGTCGGCATCCACTGTCTTCTCTCCGCTCACTGTTCCGTCGGGAGCGAGCAATGTGCCCTTTGCCCAGTCGCTCTTGCGGTCGATGTCGGCCACAATTTCCTCGGCAAGGGTAATGGCTGTTCCGCTTGGGGCGTCGAGCTTGTGTATATGATGCACCTCCTCCATCTCTACGTCATACTGCGGAAATCCGTTCATTATCTTGGCGAGATAGCGGTTTACCGCCGAGAAGATGGCCACTCCGATAGAGAAGTTGGACGCCCAGAACAGGGTATTTCCCTCCTCGTTGCAGAGTCGCTCCACGTCGGTTTTGTGGTCGTTCATCCATCCTGTAGAACCGCTCACCACCTTCACTCCATGACTGAAGGCCTTGAGGTAGTTGCCATAAGCCACCTGGGGTGCAGTAAACTCAATTGCCACGTCGGCAGATGCAAACTCAGGACTGTCGAAATCCTGCTGGTTGTCGATGTCAATGATACTGACAATTTCGTGACCTCGGCTGATGGCAATCTGCTCGATCATCTTGCCCATCTTGCCGTAGCCTATTAATGCTATCTTCATATTATTTCTCCTTATTATATTATATGGGGTTGAAAAATCGAGTGCAAAGTTAGTGTTTTTATCCCACAAACCAACGAAAATAGGGCAAAAAAAGCGGAAAAGACGATAAAAATAAGAAAAAAACACGGAAAAGTTGCAAAAAGTTGGGATTTTGCTTTGCCGAATGACCTACTTTGATTACCTTTGTGGCAATTCTCACTAAGAGGCATACAATGGAACAACTGTTGCAATATGTGTGGAAACACAAGATACTGCCCCTCTCCGACCTTGCCACCACCGATGGCAGGGATGTGGAGATTATCGACCCCGGACTGCACAACCGCAATTCGGGTCCCGACTTCTTTAATGCCAAACTGCGCATTGGAGAGACGATGTGGGTGGGCAATGTGGAGATACACGAACATTCAAAGGACTGGTTTCGACATGGTCACGACACCGACCCCGCCTACGACAACGTGGTGCTGCATGTGGTGGAGGACGACGACTGCAATGTCACCAACAGTCGGGGGGAGTTTATACCACAAATCAAACTTTCCGTCCCGATGACGGTGACGCTCAACTACAAGGAACTGCTCACCGCCGACGCCTATCCTCCTTGCTATCGACTTGTACCCGACCTCACCTCGCTCACTGTCCATTCGTGGATGGCGGCACTGCAGACGGAGCGCCTGGAGCGCAAGACGCAGGACATAGCGCGCCGCGCCGAGAGGGCTAACGGGTCGTGGGAGGATGCGTATTTCGTCACCCTCGCTCGCAACTATGGCTTTGGTATCAACGGCGACGCTTTCGAGCATTGGGCATTCAATGTGCCGCTCAATCAGGTTGCTCATCATCGCGACGACATCTTCCAGGTGGAGGCAATATTCCTCGGACAGGCTGGATTGCTCGACATCAACGCCATCCCCGAGAAATACCAGGCAGCGGCTCTCAACGACGGATATTTCACAAAGATAAAAAACGAGTACGACTATCTCGCCCATAAGTTCTCGCTCACGCCTATCGACCGCACTATGTGGCGATTCATGAGATTGCGGCCGCAGAATTTTCCGCATATCCGCATTTCCCAACTTGCCACTCTCTATCATGAGCGCAAGACCTCGCTCAGTCAGTTGGTGGAATGTAAGACGGTGGATGACCTCAAGCGTAATCTCTCCACCCACGTCACGGAGTATTGGGCCACCCACTACACCTTCGGGTCGGAGAGTGCACACAACAACAAGAGTTTGTCGCCCTTCTCCATCAACCTGCTCATGATCAACACTGCCATCCCCATGCTCTTCGCCTATGGCCGGCATACTGGCAATGAGGCATTGTGCGACAGGGCGTTCGACTTGCTCGAGCAACTTAAGGCCGAGGACAACCACATCATCCGAATGTGGAAGCAATGCGGACTAAAGGTGCAGAATGCCGGCGACAGTCAGGCTCTCATCCAGTTGAAAAATGAATACTGCGACCGCAAGGACTGCCTGCGTTGCCGATTTGGATATGAATATCTCAAAAGGAAATAAAGAATGAAATACGTATATGAAACCCGAATGACGGTGCGCGACTATGAATGCGACATCGAAGGCATAGTGAACAATGCCAATTATCTACACTACACCGAGCATACCCGCCATCTGTTTTTACAGCATTGCGGACTGAGTTTTGCCGAAATGCACCGCAAGGGTGTGGATGCAGTCGTGGCGAGGATGAACCTCAAGTTTAAGACACCTCTCGTGCCCGACGACACTTTCATCTCGCGCCTCGGCATCAAGAAGGACGGAATAAAATATGTGTTCTATCAGGACATCTTCCGCGAGAGCGACGAGCGTCTGTGCTTCTCGGGAGTAATCGAGATTGTGTGCCTCGTCAACGGACGTCTCGCCAATAGCGACGACTACGACCGTGCGCTCGCCAAGTATTTAACAGATTTGACAAATGAACGAGCAGCAACTGTTATATAACATCGCCCTCACGCGTATAGGTCATTTCAGCCTTGCCTCTGCCCTCTATCTCTATCGCACATTGGGCAGCGGCGAGGAGATTTATCTGCATCGCAATGACATACAGGACATTCTGCCCGAGTGCTCTCCGCGGCTTTTGGCCAACCTCAAGGACTGGAGCGAACCGCTCAAGAGGGCGGAGGTGGAATTGGAGTTCTGCCGCGACCACAACATCCGTGTGCTCTGTCTCGGCGACGACAATTACCCCAAGCGACTCGAGGATTGCGCCGACGCTCCCGTGGTGCTCTATTATAAGGGTAATGCCAATCTCAACCAGTCGAGGGTGATAAATATCATCGGCACGCGCCACTGCACTATGTATGGCGCCGACTTCATCCGCAAGTTCCTACGCGACCTCAAGGCTCTCTGTCCTGAGGTGCTGGTGGTGAGCGGACTAGCCTATGGTGTGGATATCAATGCCCATCAGCAGGCTCTTGCCGTGGGATATGACACAGTGGGCGTGGTGGCTCACGGGCTCGATTATCTCTATCCCGCTGCCCACAAGGACGTGGCTCGCGAGATGGTAAATCACGGTGGACTGCTCACGGAATTTATGACATGTACAAATGCCGACAAGGGCAACTTCGTGAGGCGCAACCGCATCGTGGCTGGAATGTCGGATGCGTGCATCCTCGTGGAGTCGGCTGCACATGGCGGAGGAATCATTACTGCGGGGATATCCTTTGACTACGGTCGCGAGGTATTTGCACTTCCGGGGCGCGTGGGCGACCATTTCTCCGAGGGTTGCAATAATGCCATACGCGAAAATAAGGCCATGCTCCTTACATCCGCCGAGGATTTTGTAAAGACTATGGGTTGGGAGGACGACGCATTGCGGATTGAAGCCCAAAAGAAGGGTATTGAGCGTCAACTCTTTCCCGATCTCTCGCCCGAGCAGCAACGGATTGTGGATGTTCTCACGAAGTCTAACGACCTGCAGCTCAATCAATTATCAGTAAAGACTGGTATTCCCATCGGGGATATCACCTCTTTCCTCTTCCAGATGGAAATGATGGGAGTGGTGAAGCCTATGGCGGGAGGAAACTATCATCTTTTAAATTGAAAAATGAAGATTGGAAATATAGAATTTGGTGACAAACCATTGTTTCTCGCTCCGATGGAGGACGTGACAGATATCGGATTCCGGATGCTGTGCAAGCGATTCGGGGCGGCTATGGTATATACTGAGTTTGTAAGTGCCGAGGCACTGGTGCGCTCGGTGAAGGCCACCGTCAACAAACTCACCATCTGCGACGAAGAACGACCTGTGGGCATTCAGATCTACGGCCGCGACGTGCCAGCCATGGTGGAGGCGGCAAAGATTGTGGAGGAGGTGCATCCCGATGTCATCGACCTCAACTTCGGTTGCCCGGTGAAGAAGGTGGCAGGCAAGGGGGCCGGTGCCGGTATGCTGCAAAACATCCCCCTCATGCTCGATATCACGCGCGAGGTGGTGAAGGCAGTAAAAACCCCCGTCACAGTGAAAACCCGACTTGGCTGGAACTCCGAGCAGCTCGTCATCACCGACCTTGCCGAGCAACTGCAAGACTGCGGTATTGCAGCCCTCACCATCCACGGGCGCACCCGCGCACAAATGTACACTGGCGAGGCCGACTGGACCCTCATCGGTGAGGTG
>JALFCW010000067.1 GCA_022771625.1 Prevotella sp. | reverse complement strand
GAGAAACTGGCATTTGCCAATGCCAGAGTCATTGTCGGCTCGTTAGAGAAACTCATCAGGCACATTCCCCAACTGCCCACCGCCAGCGTAAAGGATGTGATTGGCATGTCGAGACTTCCCGGTAAGCTTCCGCCAGAAACCGTAACGATATCACCTACGTCAAATCCCTTTTTCTTTAAGGAATCAGGCGACAGGTCGAGCAAAAAGTTTCCAAACGAGTTTCTCTCTGTAATCGTAGCCTCAACGGAAACCGCATCCTTAGTAGTCGGCTCATCGTTTGACGAGCTGCAGGCGAACAGCAATGACAGACACAAAGCACAAACTATGCCATGTGTAAATACACTCTTATTAACAAAACTAATTCTTTCCATAAAAATCCCATTATTTGGCTGCAAAATTACGAAAAATATCCGAAAGTCACTTGTCAATAAAGAAAACTTTCGGTCAATAAAGAAAAAAGTGACTTTTCGCGGTGGAAAAGCCACTTTTATATCCTGTTTCTTGCCATTACAATTGCTTATTCGTGGGGGCAATTTCATCGCATGCCACCATCTCTACTCCGCGATATACTACATATACCTTGTGGAGGATGGTATGACCTATATTATCATTCACGTTCACAGTATCGGCATAGCGGCATACCTGAGACTCGGCCTTTTTCACGGCTGCATTTACTTCCGACTCCGTCGCATTACTCTTCAGATATTTCAGCTCGATGATATATGAATGTTCCATATCCTTGTATATCTCGCAACGCGGACGGAGGAAGACATCGGCATAGCCGTTCTGGTTGTCAAGCTCGGAGATGGGACGGTAGAAACGGCACTGGCTCGTAAGGGCGAGAGTAAAGCCATGAACGAAAGCCTCGCCTTTCTGACGGTCGCGCTGGGAGGAAAAGGTGTAGATACAGTCGGCGATATACTGGAAGAAGGGTTTGAATTCGCCTCGGTATGCCATAAATTTCTCTTTCGTCCTGATGTCCGAACTGTCAAACGTCAGGTCGTTTTCTTTATATGTGTCCAGCAGATATGTGAAAATCTGCTCACGCACAACCTCATTTGGAATAATGAATTTTGTGTCGCCCATATCTGTATCTCCTATAGTCACCAATCCGAAATAGTAAAGCAGACTGACGAAGTTGTCGTTGTCGGCGATGTTCTCTGCCGGGAATCCTTCCTTAAGTTCTCCCGTCACGTAGCCTTCTGACACCAATGTCTGGATGATGGAGGCATCGTGGGCAAACTCCTTGTCCTTGCGGATGAGCATACGCAGCTTCTCATAGTCAACGCGGATGTTTTCGTCGAGCATCCGCTTGGGCAGTCTGCACCTGTTGCCTATATATTTATAAAGGAACGAGAGAACCATATTGGAGTTGTACATCGTTGTCTCTCCGTAGGCGTCTTCCGAAAAACAATAATTGTCATAATACGGCTTCATTATATCGATGAGTTCATCGATGGTGTGGTTGAACTCATAATGCTGCGAATAGTATGTCAGCATCTCGCGCACCTCTTCTTCGGTGAAGCCAACCATTTGGTTGAAGTCATAGTCGAGTGAGTAGTTGGTGCCGATGTTGAAGCCACTGGTGAGGTCGTCAAGAGTTACGGGACTGACACCGGTGATGAAGACACGCTCAATTGACGAGTCGGTTCCTGCCTTTATGGTGTCGAAGAAAGTGCGCAGGTAGCCTGTACCGTGAGTCTCTCCTTGGTATTCTTCAAGACGGGCGGCATCCGAGAGAATATGATTGGTAAAGTGGTCATACTCGTCGATGAAAAGATAAATTTTCAAACCTGCCTTATCACACTCATCATTTATGTAATCCAGCTGAGCCACACATCCACTCTTTTTATTCAGTTCATCCTTGATACCATCAGGCAAAAGTCGGGCATAACTGTCGCAAAAAGAATTAAAGCGTGTATTGCAATGTTCATCCAACGCACTGCGATAATTGCCCAAGTCAGCATTTACCACAGCAAAGTTGAGATATATTATGAGATACTTGTTGTGGTTGCGTGTAGGGTGCTTGCCGATATACAGGTCGCCATACAGTCGCTCAAACTTGTCTGTCTGATTGACGTCATAGTAATGACGGAGCATCGACATGGTGAGGCTCTTGCCGAAACGGCGGGGGCGGATGAAGAAAAAGTACTTGTTGGCTCTCTCCACCTTTTCTATAAACCTTGTCTTATCGACATAGTAGCAATTGTCTTCGCGCACAGCCACGAAGTTCATCATACCGTATGGTATGCGCTTTGCCTCTTCTTTTACAGTTTTTTCGTCCATAACCAGGATGATTATATTGTTCGGCTGCAAAGTTAATCATTTTATTTCATTCCTCCAAACAAATCGGACGTTTTTTATAAAAACAAATCCGCGCAACAACTCTCCGATAAGTCGTTGCGCGGATATAATTGACTTCGTCGAACGATGTTAACTAATTCTTAATCCTCAGCTTTCCTCCTTTTATATATATGCCCTTCTCGGACTTCATCTCCATGCCGCGGAGGTTATAGATGCGCTCATTGCCGTCGCTGTCCCTGCCTATGAGCTTTATGCCCGTTGGGGTAGCAGAGAAAGCCATGACGCCACTCACTCCAGGAAGCCATGCCTGGAAGGGCTTGATGTCGCAGACGAGACTATGAAGCATTGTCTTGCCGTCAGCCGACAACTCGGTGGCGCAGTCTGACTGAGTGGTATTGGCGAATGTGCCCATGAGCGGACTCGTAGCGCTTGCGGTGCGAGGGGTGAACACGAGGTCGCCGAACGACACGAGGTTAACGTTCTCTTCCTCCAACGGAATATAGGCGATGAATGGTGTGGCGGGTGAGATGGTGTCAACCTCGCTCACCAGAACCGTCATGGCAGCATTGTCAACACCGTCAACAACGAATAGGCGGCTGCTCTCGGGGAACAAGTCCTTGGTGACGTAGCCTGGCAGGCAGAGCATGTGCCAACCCGTGGAGTTCGGCTGTAGCGGATAGTACATCGCTCCCATGGCCTTAGTAGCACCTGGCGTAGGAGTATATTGCAAGTCCTCGCGGTTGTCGAGGTAGAAGTTCGGGATTACGTCCATCTTGTCTTCGGCTGAATAGATGGCCACGTTGGGGAGAGACCACAGTATGACGTCGTGCAGCTCTTCCTCCGACTTAGGCACATAACAGGTGATGTAGTTCGACTTCAAGGCATCGGCATTCTCGTCAGTGCCTCTCGCATTGGCACGACGGGCAGCATTTGCCACCTCACCGTCTTCAACGGCAACCTCGGCGGGTATGCCATCAAGATAGGTTATGTCGCCCTCGGAAGTTGTCACCTCGTAGTATTTCGTGCCTTTAAGCACTGGACGGTAAAGACCCTGAATCCACTGGTCGCCAAGGGCTGACGCACTTAGCTCAGCCTCGGCATTGAGCAGGGTGCAGCCGCTGTCGGTTCGCGTAGTTGAGACAATGGCATAGCAGTTGCTCATGCCGTAGTCGCTGATGCCATAAACATTGCTTCCGCCGATGAAGCTTCCCGATTGCTTCACGTCAAACGACGCATAGCAGTTATATATTCCATTTTTGTTGCTATTGAAGACGGCTATGCCCGCAGCCATATAGTTGCCTGTGAAGGAGTCGTTGCTTGCCTGCAGCGTGCCCTTGAAGTAGCAGTCGTGGACTTTTGAGCCAGCGTAAATATGGTTGCACAATCCTCCGATGGCAGTTATGGCCTCGCTCCATCCCCTTTTAACGTTTACTATGCCACTTGCATAGCAGTTGCTTATCTCAGCATTCACGCTTCCCTCGCCATTGCCTATATACATCGCAAGTATCGCGCCGTCGCTCTGGCTGCTTACGTCGGCTTCGAGCAGCGTGAGGTTCTTCACCGTGCCATACATATAGCCGAACAGACAGCGGCGAAGACCTATGATAGCATGACCGTTGCCGTCGAAATGTCCCTTGAACGGCTTGTCGCTACTCTCACCTATGGTGGAAATATTTCCGCCATATATGTCGGCATCCAATCTGAAATATTTACCCTCAATATTGCTTCCAGAACTGATGGAAGTCTGCAGCGACTTCAAATCCGACTCTGTCCTTATGATGTAGGGCGATGATGCAGTACCTGCTCCTTCATATACGCCTGATGTTCCGCCAAACATTTTCAGCATTGGCAGTCCCTTGTACGACTCATCATCCGTTTCGGTAAACATTGCCCATTTATCACTTTTGGCAGCAGCATTAAGTGCTGGTATCTTAGCCTTGATTGCATCCAAAGAAATTTTTTCGCCAACATTATCTCCTTCCCAATAACGAACGGGACCTTCCAACACATCTATTCCGCAGTAAAGGTCCTCCGCTTCATCAACGTATTTATATTCAGCTCTTGGATAGCCGAACATAGGGTAAAAACAATGAGGGTAAGGGTAATCATTCAAATAACGCACCTTGTGGTACGATATACAACGCTTTGCAAACAAATCAAAAGCATAAAAAGTATATTTAAAATCCGTATGGGTTACAAACCCTGAAAAAGCAGAAAAGGTTTTTCGTCTCATATGCAATGATAAATCAATGTCGCCTATCGACACGCAATCATAAAAATATTGATTGTCTTTTGCAGCAATCGATGCATCACCAGATGAATTAGTAAACCCTGAAATTGCTACTTGAAGATAATTAGAACTAAGATTATACTTTAAATTGAATTCATCCTTGGCTTCGATGTTTCCGATTTGTGCACATTCTTCATATTTAATTTCCCTAAAAGATTTCCCAGCAAATCCTCCTATATATAAATAATATCCCGAATCATCACAATATTGTGGCGATACTATTATATTCATCTTACTGACAGAGTTGTTCACCTTAGCACAACTAATCCAGCCAAACATTCCTCCAATGAATCCGTTCATTGCTGTGATAGTGCCGTCAGTGGCACAATTGTAAATTTTGTTGTTGTCAGAAGAGTAGTCAAACGTGGCTCGCAGTACAACTCCAGCAATACCTCCACAATATACATTCATTGCATTGTTGTAGATCTTACCCGAAAAACTACAGTTTGAAATCATACAGAGTTTTAAAGCTCCTGCAACGCCTCCAATGTAGCAGTTAGGTGAATTATTTTCTATTACACTGTTCACTACATGGCAATTGTTAATATTGATTTTTGTGGTGCCACTTTCCAAGTATCCTACTATAAAACCGGCGGACTTGCGAAAATAGTCACCTGTTTCTGGAGTCCATGAACTAACATTCATATAACTGTCCTTGATGGTAAGATTCTTGATGGTGGCATCCTCTGCACGGCCAAACAATCCATAGAACCCATTATTGCCTTCTATGTAAACAATGTACATTCCACTTATGCAATGGCCCTTGCCGTCAAAATGACCCATAAACTCATCGTCAAAACCTGAGTTGTATTTTCCCGCGCTAAACCATGGAGTGAAAGATTCCCATTTATATTTATTGTATTCTCCATTGGCATCAATCACATTATCGTTCATCACGATGTCGTTGGTCATGACAAAATAGTCGCCCTTGTAATCTTCTCCATTGCTTATCATCCACGACAAATTGGCAAGATGCTGGGCTGTTGAGATTATATAAGGATTACTCTTTGAACCCTTACCACCGCCGAAAGGTGTTACCGGCTTGCTTGAAGGATAACTCCACGACTCTGCCGCAAGACATACACTTTGCCCTCCCGCCACAAACAGCAGGAAGAGGCTCATAATGATTAGATGTAATTTTGTCTTCATACTCATTATTTTTTAGTTAATTATATATTTTGGCTGCAAAGTTACGAAAAATATCCGAAAGTCACTTGTCAATAAAGAAATCTTTCGGTCAATAAAGAAAAAAGTGACTTTTCGCGGTGGAAAAGCCACTTTTTCTCATTTAATTTTTTTATTCGCATTAAGATACTCACTGGGGCTAATTCCCTTAATCTTAATAAAATAGCGATTGAAAGACGACAGGGAATTGAATCCGCTTGCAGCTGCCACTTCTGTCATCATCATCTTGTGATTGTCGGTCATTTCTCCCATGATTCTACATGCTTCATCTATGCGGTACTTGTTGACAAAATCATAGAAAGCCATGTGGAGGTTATTATTAAGAAATAGAGACAAGTAGGTTTTATTGGTACCTATTGCCGCCGCAAGGTCCATAACTGTAATTTTCGGGCTGAGATAGAGTTTGCGATCTGTCATAACATAGTCGAGACGCTTGCGGATGAGCGTCTCGCGTGCCATCATATTTTTCATATTCATTTTTTTATAATCACTTTGGTTACAGATATCCTCGGCGCTTTCCTCACTGTCAAATTCAGCATTATCCTCAGGAATAATACTTTCCGCTATATCATTTTCAACAATTACGTTGCTGTCTTTGCTTGCATCAGTTCGCGCGGCAAGCATCCTCATGACACGATGCCTGCTTGCCATTCTAAACACTATAGCCCATAACAGCATACCGACAATATTGAATCCGGTCTCGCTAATCCATGTGGTTGAGCTGAACGACAATGAATAGAGTAACAGTGCGGCAAAATAGGCATAGCAGGAGAACATTACCCATCTCACATCGATATTCTCGGTGTAGGAATAATGTTCGAACATTCGCCGACGATACTTTATCACGAAGATTGTAATGTAAACAACCGTAGTTGCTGACACGATATAAGCCAAAAACTCGGCAAACATACACACCGCATCAATAGGGAAAATGACATACAAAGGCACAAATGCCGATTGGATGACTATGTAGAGATACATGTTCCTGTCGCTCACAGCCCCAGGCTTGGCCACTTCGAGGAAGAAACTGGCAATCACGGGCAAATACAGCATATCTATAATACCTGCAAGATCATTGAGGTATTCCGAATACTTCAAATCGTCGATCAGAAAGACAAAATCCTTGATATAGCATATTGCCAATAAGACAGAGGCCAAATGAAGCAGGCGCATCATTCGGTTGCGGTGTCTGTATTTCTGAAGTAAGACGCTCCAGAAGATATAGAATAAGGTCGTGGCTCCACGAGTGTAATGAGCTATCGCCTCCAATGTGAATATCTCATATTCCATAATATTTGATTATGTTATGTTTTTTGATTCTTTTGTTTGTTCTAAGAATATCACGTTAATGTTCTTTTTTTCATATATCATCGAATAGAGAACACCTCGTAAATAATGCGTGGATAATACCACCTAATATTAATGCAAAGTTAATAAATAAATTTTAATTTGACTTGTCAATCTGGAAATTCATCAGTCAATCTGGAAATTTTTTTATGGTTTAACCATTAATTTGGTGGTTAGAAAGGTGGATTTTTACAATAATTTAATTTTTATGACCACTTAAGACATAGCATGGATATTTCAGCCGAATCAAAAAAATAATAATCTGGAAAAATACAGGGAATGTCGAATTGGCAACTCCCAACACCATGGGACAATTGGTAAAAATGTAAAGTATCTTTACAGTATTACGATAGCTTGTCAAATCATATGTCCTAACGTCCTCTCAGTCTCTGCCAAAGCGATGATAGGCGCCTGCCATCGCTTTGGCAGTCGGCTGTCATATCCTTGACAGAGCAAGCACAGCTACTATGAAGTATCGGCAAAATTCTCCGGCGTTCAGTAAATACCGCGATTATGTATGCAATTCGAGCACGAAGCGGGCACCCTTTGTATATGACTCATCAAGGGAGAGCGTGCCGTTCATTCGCGTTGCAATGAGCGAGCAGATGGGAAGACCAAGTCCATCGCCTTCAGTGAGGTCGTGGACAGCGGCAAAGGGTTTGAAGAGGTCGGCACGCTTGTCCTCGGGGATGCCTGTGCCAGTGTCGCTTACCACAAACTGATGGGTGTGCGCTCCACGCTTCTTGTATTCGAGAGTTATCTTGCCACCTGCGGGAGTGTAATAGGCGGCATTATCAAGCAGATGGAGAAGAATGCGCTCGAGCATGTCGGCATTAAGCTTCATACTGAGCTTTGGAGCGTTGACAACAAAATTGACTCCGTTGGCAATCTTGCCTTCCATCTTCTTGGCGACAGAGTCGCAGAAAGCTGATATATTCCTCTCCTCCATCTCGCAAGGCTCAGCCACTGTGTCCTCCAACTGCGACATCTCCTCGATATGGGCCATAAAGCCATTGAGAGCCTTGACGGGCGGCAACTTCGGATCAAGTTTGCCGAGTGTAGGTGATATCTGTGCGGAGATATTGCGTATGAAACGGCTCTTCTGCTCATTATGTTCGCGAGCCACCTCGATAGCTTTCTTCTGCTTGCGAGTGAGGAGGATGAAACGCACAAGGACAATAGCTCCAAAGATGAGTGCACCGGCGAGGATGGCGGCAAGAATACACAGTGCAACAATGACATACTGACGGTTGCGCAGCGAACTTTCCTTGTCGTCGATGGTTGTCTGCTTCTCGCTACATTCTTTCTTCAAGGCATTAATCTCGTCGAGAGCCTTGAGCACCTTCACCGAGTCCTTCCATATAATATATTGTTCGTACGTGCGCGAAGTCATGGCGGCATTACCACTCTTGCGTGCTATACCTATGAGGGTGCGATAGGTGTCGATGACTTTGTCATATTGCTTTGCCTCACGATATTCCTTGATGAGCTGGTCGATAGCCTCATCACCCTTGGCGGTCATGCCGAAAGTGTAGTAATGACTGGCCTTGGTGTAGAGCAGGTCTTTATTCAGCGAGTCGTTGGCAGCGGCATTGGCATAGGCGTCAAGACGGCTAATCTGCTCGGCGGCACTGCTAGCCTTGCGCATTCGGGTGTACATCTGAAGGCGCTCCTTGGTGGTGGCATAGCGGAGGTCGGGGCGCTGGGAGTTGTTTCTCTGCTCACCCTGTACGATGCACTGGTCGGCAGCCCTCAATATGTCGAAAGCCTCCTTGTAGTAGTTCTCGCGGTAATAGAGCGACGCCACCCTGGTTCCGCAGTAAGTGGCCTTGTCGCTTTGTCCCTTTGCCACAAAGGCATTAAATGCATGCAAGAATGTGCTGCGTGCCTTCACATATTCCTTGTTGGCCAGGAATTCCTGACCTTGTTTCATCAATGCGTCGGCATTGCCTTGTGCCTTCACTGTGCTGACATGGCAGCTGATAGCGATATAGAACACGAAAAGGAGTATCTTTTTCATAAGCGTTTTTTATTTTGTATTAATTATTTTTTGTTGTTGTCGAGTTATTTATCTGCAAAAGTAGGAAAAAATTTAGTAATCTCCAAATATATATATAAATATTTAGGACATTTTTACTTTTGGGGAGATATTTGACCACACAGAGATACGGAGAAGCAGAGTATATTAAAACACAAAAATCCCCTCCGACATCACTGCCTGAGGGGGATTTGCATGATAGAATCTTTTGTATATATTAAAAATCTTACAATGTAAAATTAACACCAAGACCGATGACACGGTTAGTACGGGTGAAGGAGTCGCTCACGCGTGGAGACTCGGTTGTAACCTTGTTATAGTCGTCGTAGAGCGTCTGGAAGTAAGCCGCATTGAGCTTCACCTTATCACTGACGTTCACTCCCACTCCAAAACCGAATGAATATGAGTTGACGTTGAATGAAATGTCGTTCATGCCCGCATCCTTCATGCCATACTTGGTGCGCTGTCCACCAGCACTCACTGTCACTACCTTGTTGATGTCCCACTCTGCACCGAGCAGATATTCATTTGAGTCGTCGAGCATCTCCTTTGTCCACTGTTTCGTGTCCTGGTCGAAATAGTGGTGCCAACCAGCCATCACGCGCAGTGAAGGAAGTATCTCATACTGTGCTCCCACGGTGAGAAGGGCGGGAGAATCCTCGGGCACACTACCTCCGTCGGCAAACTTATTCAGCATCTCTATGCCTGCAGCACTCTCACTGTTGGCAGAACGATTCTTAAGTCTCATACGAGTCTTGAACTCATATTTTGCCGCAAGATTCAACTTGCCTGTCTTGTAATCCACACCGATGATGGGAGCCACTCCCCATCCAGTCTGGTCGCAGTTGAGCTCAATGTCCTGCGAACCAATTGCGAGTGCAGTGACCTGCTGAGCAGCACCTGCAAGTTGCTGAGCTACAGCAGCATTACCCATCTGTTCCATCGCTCCCGCATATTGATTGAGCGTAGCAGCCAATTCGGTAAAATGCTTTGAGGCATTAACCATCTCCGACTGTCCGGCATTGATGTGCTCGATGTTGATGTCCTTCACATATCCATAGTAGTTGGCCGAACCATAGAGCATCCTCAATCCTCCATACACCGAGAGATTGTCGTTGAACTTATAAGCTGCTCCAAAAGTAAAACCATAGTAATACTGACGACCACGCATATATGCGTCAAACTTATACTTATTGCCCATCTGATGGTCGGCCATACCAGGAATACCAGCAGCACCGAGTGTCTGATAAAGACCATTGAGGGTTGGGGCAAAAGAGGTAAGTCCGCTTACCACACGCTCGAATGAACCGAGACCATAAGGGAACTCACATTTTCCACCTCCACCAGTGATGGCAAATCCAAACTGGAAGCTCCAATTGCCCTTGTTGTATGCTACCTGGAGCGAGGGAATGATTGGGGCATCGGCATTGCCCTCAAACTTATGAAGGTCGCTACCGGGATTGTTGGCATTGAAGGGGAAAAGAGGGAACGCACTCTCTACAGTACGCGTCTGATGGGCGTTCTGGAGATTGAGCGAGAGATGAATACCCTCGCCGAGGAACACTACTCCGGCGGGATTGCTATACACTCCGTCGATACCGATTGCTGCATCGCGAGCCGGATTTCTCAAAAACTCTACACTTTGATTGGTGTTTGTGAGCAGACCTCCTGCCCAAACATTCATTGCAGATACTGCCGTCATCACTGAGAGGCAGATTAATCTTATCTTCTTCATTTATAAACAAATATTTTCAAAAATTCGCCGCAAAGGTAGTAAAATTGTTCAGAATTTCCGTATATTTGCCTATATAATTATATTTAATTAACTATTTTATTTCAATTTTCAATTTTCAACTTTCAATTTTCAATTTTTCTCCAAGGTTGGATAGCTGATGCGGGTGTGATAGATGGTCTTGAGTTTCTCGATGAGCACAGTCTTGGAATAAGTGATGTCGCGGAAAGTAATAGGACACTCGCGGAAGAATCCGTCGGCAACCATCCCGTCGATAAGAGTGTTGACCATATTGCGGATGCTCGCCTCTGAATACTCCTTGAGCGAGCGCGACGTGGCCTCAACCGAGTCGGCCATCATCAGTATGGCTTGCTCGCGGGTAAACGGGTTAGGACCGGGATAAGTGAAGAGCAACTCATCCACATCCTCATCTGGATGGGCGTTCTTATATTTTATATAGAAATACTTCGTCTTGCCCTGACCATGATGGGTGGAGATGAAATCGCGAATGACACTGGGCAGATTGTATCGCTCGGCCATCTTCTGACCCTCTGTGACATGACTGATGATCATCGACGCACTCTCTATCTCGGAGAGATTGTCGTGAGGACTCACTCCCGACTGGTTTTCGGTGAAATAAACTGGATTGAGCATCTTTCCGATGTCGTGATACAGAGCACCAGTGCGCACCAGTTGGCTCTTTGCCCCAATCTTATTGGCTATCTCGGCTGCAAGATTGCCCACTTGGATGGAGTGCTGGAATGTGCCTGGAGCCACCTCACTCATGCGACGAAGCAGAGGATTATTGGTGTTCGACAATTCAATGAGGGATATGTCGGATGTGAAACCGAAAGCCTTCTCGATGATATACAATAAAGGATAGGCAAAGAGGAGCAACATGCCGTTGACCACCAGATAGTTGTAAGGACTGTAGTCGAGTTCCTCCAATGCCGACAAGCGGATGAGATCGTAGGAGAAATTCATCGTGACTGCCACGAGTGTTACCACAAAAGCCGTCTTAAACAGTTGCGAGCGATATTGCAATTCGCGGAGTGAATAGATAGCAGCAAGTCCCGACACCGTCTCGATGATGATAAACTCGAAGGGGTGCTGGAGCATACAAGCACATATCAAAACCATGATGGAATGTGAATAGTATGCCGTGCGAGAATCCATGAACACTCTCACAAAGATTGGCACCATGGCGTAAGGGATGATATACACATGACCTATGGTGTTGCGCACAAGCAAGGCCGTGATGCCTGAGAAAAAGATGATGAGAGCATAGAGCATCGCCACACTACGCGGTTTCTCAAAGTAATCCCTACGGAATAGGGAGATATACACAGTGAGGAAGATGATGAGCATCGACACGTATATGGTCTGTCCCATAACGGTAAGTCTCACCTGCACCTCATCTGTCTGGCGCTTCTCATACTCCTTCGTCAGAGATTCGATAATCCTGTAGGTATATTCATCCACAATATCTCCACGATCAATAATCTTCTGACCCTTCTGCACTACACCCATAGCAAGGGGCACACTCGCAAGCATATCGGCAAGCGTTGACTCACTGCGCTGCTTGTCATACACGATATTTGCTTGTATATACTCGTTGAGATTGCATTTCTGAAGGGCAGAACGATAGGCTTCCATCGATTTGTCGAGGAATAGCGACTCATAAGCAGCCTTGGTGGACAGCACCTGACCGAGGACCACTGGCACTGCGTTCTTGCCATTGACAAGAAGAAAGGTGCGAGTGGTGTCATTGTTCATCTGGGCAATATCGGCAGTGCCAATTATTCCCACTTTATACAACCCGTGAAGGCGATTGGCAATGATACTGATATAATCGTCGGGCACACCAGGGATGCCCTCGGAGTAGTCGGACACAAACTTACTGACATTCACTGCCTCAACATCCTTATTATAATTATAATATGGTTCGTAGGCTTGCATAATACTATCCCTCTCCATCTTCATCGTCGCGTCGGACTTATAGACGGGGAAGTCAAAAGGGGCGGTGAGGTCGGACAGGCGCCAAGGCTTACCTTGCTCGCAACGTAAATTGGTACTTCCGTCTCTCGGCATCATCCAGCAGATGATAGCAATAGTGAGAATTGATATACCAGTCTTGACCCAAAAGTCGCGCCATGAATAGTCGTCTTTCAATACGGATAAACTCATAATTTTGTCCTTATATCTGGTTTGACAGTGCAAAAATGCAAAAAAAAATCGAATTGACAAAGAATAATTGAGAAAAATGAACGATAAATCAAAAATTATTTGTACTTTTGCACAAATATTATATGATTTGGTCAGTATGACAGAGAGAAAAGTAAGGGTGCGATTTGCACCAAGCCCTACGGGGGCATTGCATATCGGAGGCGTCAGAACGGCCCTCTACAACTATTTGTTTGCCCACCAGCACGGTGGCGAACTCGTGTTTAGAATCGAGGACACAGACTCCAACAGGTTTGTGCCCGGAGCCGAGGAATATATCATCGAATCATTCAAATGGCTCGGAATAAAATTCGACGAGGGTGTATCCTTCGGTGGTAACTACGGACCCTACCGACAGAGCGAACGCAGAGACATATACAAGAAATATGTCAACCAATTGCTTGAGGACGGGAAAGCATACATAGCATTCGACACACCAGAAGAACTCGAGGCTAAGCGCGCAGAAATACAGAATTTCCAATACGACGCAACTACACGCATGCAGATGCGCAACTCGCTCACTCTTTCTAAAGAAGAGGTGGACCGACTTATTGCCGAAGGCAACCAATATGTGGTGAGATTCAAGATCGAACCGGGAGTGGCTGTGCATGTGGATGACCTCATACGTGGCGACGTGAGAATAATGAGCGACATCCTCGACGACAAGGTACTATACAAGAGTGCCGACCAACTGCCAACATATCATCTCGCCAACATAGTGGACGACCATCTAATGGAGATAACCCACGTTATTCGTGGTGAGGAGTGGTTGCCAAGTGCACCGCTCCACGTCTTGCTCTATCAGGCTTTCGGATGGGAAGACACAATGCCAAGATTTGCCCATCTGCCATTGCTGCTCAAGCCTGAGGGAAAAGGCAAACTGAGTAAGCGCGACGGCGACCGACTGGGCTTCCCCGTGTTCCCACTCGAATGGCACGACCCAAAGACAGGAGAGGTGTCATCGGGTTATCGCGAAAGCGGATATTTCCCCGAAGCGGTCATCAATTTCCTCGCTTTCTTGGGATGGAATCCTGGTACGGAGAGGGAGATGTATTCAATCGACGAGCTCGCCGAACTCTTCGACATCACAAAATGTAGCAAGGCAGGAGCGAGATTCGACTATCAAAAGGGTATATGGTTTAACCATGAATATATCCTCGCCAAGAGTGCCGAGGAGATCGCTTCCATATTCGCTCCCATCGTAGCTGAAAATGGTGTCAACGAGTCGTTGGAGCGCATCACAAAGGTGGTGGAAATGATGAAAGACCGCGTCAACTTCGTAAGCGAGTTATGGCCTCTGTGCAAGTTCTTCTTTGTGGCTCCCACGGAATACGACGAGAAGACACGCAAAAAGCGCTGGAAGGAAGACTCGGCACAGCAACTCACAGAACTAATGGAGGTGCTCAAGACTATCGACGACTTCTCGGTGGAAGGTCAGGAGAGCATCGTTCATCAATGGATTGAGCAAAAGGAATACAAGCTCGGAAATATCATGAACGCATGGCGACTCACTCTCGTGGGAGAGGGCAAGGGTCCGGGAATGTTCGACATCTCGGCCTTCCTCGGAAAACAAGAGACGCTCGACCGCATGAAGCGGGCCATCGAGGCATTGGGCTAAAACGACAATATTGCACGTAGCTACAAAAAAGGACAAATGCTTTACAATTTTGCGATATATTTCTATCTGTTGGGAGTGGCAATAGCAAGCCTGTTCAACGAAAAGGTGCGAAAGATGTGGCGCGGAGAGCGAGCAGCATTCGACGTACTGAAGCAAAAGGTTGACCCCGAGGCGAAATTTGTATGGTTTCATGCAGCATCTCTAGGGGAGTTTGAGCAAGGACGACCCATAATGGAGCGACTCAGAAGCGAGCATCCCGAATACAAGATTCTGCTCACCTTCTTCTCACCATCGGGATATGAGGTGCGCAAAAACTACGAGGGTGCTGACATCATCTGCTATCTGCCACTCGACACACCGATCAACGCCATAAGATTCCTAAGGCTCGTAAGACCGGTGATGGCTTTTTTCATCAAGTATGAGTTCTGGTATAACTACCTTCACATACTGAAATACCGCAAGGTGCCAGCATATAGTGTATCGTCGATATTCCGCCCTGAACAGGTGTTCTTCAAATGGTATGCCAAGAAATATGCGGGAGTGCTACGTTGCATAACGCATTTCTTCGTGCAGAACGAGCAGAGCAGGGAATTGCTCGAAAAGATTGGTATCACTGAGGTCACCATCAGCGGCGACACGCGATTTGACCGAGTGCTGCAGATAAAGGAACAGTCGAAACGACTGCCTCTTGTAGAGGCTTTTAAGAATAAAAAGCAAACTGTCGAAGAGGCATATAAGCAAGAGTATAAGGTGTTTGTGGCTGGAAGCAGTTGGCCTCCCGACGAGGACATTTTCATCAGGTTCTTCAACGAGCATCCTGAATGGAAACTCATCATAGCGCCACACGTCATAGGCAACGACCACCTGCAACAGATAATGTCGAAGCTCAATCGCAAGACTGTGCGCTACACCGAGGCTACTCCCGAAACGGCTGCCGAGGCTCAATGCATGATCATCGACTGCTTCGGATTATTGTCGAGCATATATCACTATGGCGAGGTGGCTTACGTAGGAGGTGGATTCGGAGTGGGAATACATAATGTTCTGGAGGCGGCGGTATGGAATGTACCGGTGTTCTTCGGTCCTAACAACAAGCGATTCCAAGAGGCTCAACAACTGCTTGCATCGGGAGGTGCAGTGGAGATTACCGACTACAACTCGTTTGACTCTGCCATGACCCGATTCATGAATGACGAAGAATGGCTCAAGGAGTGTGGAAGCAAGGCTGGAGAATATGTGAAGAGCAAAGCCGGAGCAACGGATATCGTTCTGAAAGAATCTTTGCACATATAATATACGACATAAGATGGAATCTAAGGAATTCTTCGGAAAGTTTAAGAGCAAATACCTTTGGGGCAACCTCTTGGCGATGGCCATAACGGTAGTGCTGCTATGCGTGGGAGTGAAGTTTGGACTCGACATCTACACCCACCACGGGGAAGGTGTGCCTGTGCCCAACATCACGGGGATGACCTTCAACAATGCTGCCAACTTGCTTGACCGCAACGGATTGCGCATCATGGTGAGCGACTCGGGATATAACAAGAGAATGCCTGCCGACTGCATCTTAGCCCAGAGCCCAGGAGAGGGAACAAGCGTGAAGATGGGACATACAATATATGTCACCGTAAATTCGCCTTCGTCTCCCACAGTCGCTATCCCCGATATTATCGACAATAGCAGTGTGCGCGAAGCTACTGCCAAACTGACGGCTTTGGGATTCAAACTGCTAGAACCGAAAATCGTGACTGGTGAGAAGGACTGGGTATATGGATTATTATGCAGAGGACGAAGGGTGAGCGCAGGCGACAGGATATCCATCGACTTACCACTGACGCTAATGGTAGGGAATGGAGAATATGAGGACATCGGACCGGGGATGGAATATGGCGAACCCGTAGAAATCACTTCCGACCAATCTGCTGTTGATGACTTTGAAGAGGTAACAATGCCTGAATGACAGGGACCATACCTGAATAACGAACATATATAGAAATGGCAGAAGACAATTTCAACGAATATATAGACGACGAAATAGACGAGGGACAGCAACAACTATATGAACACTTCCGATTTGAGGTTGACCCAGGACAGGTGGCAACAAGAGTCGATAAATTCATGTGTGAAAAGTTGCAACACTCGTCGCGCAACAGGATACAGAAGGCTGCCGACGCGGGATACGTGCACGTCAACGACCGACCGGTGAAGAGCAACCATAAGGTAAGACCTGGGGATGTGGTGACTCTGATGCTCGACCGACCACGATTCGAGACATCTATCGAACCTGAGGACATACCACTCGACATCGTATATGAGGACAACGACCTGATGGTGATCAATAAACCAGCGGGAATGGTGGTGCACCCGGGATGTGGCAATTTCACTGGAACATTGGTGAACGCCATCGCATGGCACTTGCGCGACTTGCCGTCCTACGACCCCAACGACCCACAGGTGGGACTCGTGCATAGAATTGACAAGGACACCAGTGGACTGCTCGTTGTGGCGAAGACTCCTGATGCAAAGACATCTCTCGGAGCGCAATTCTTCAACAAAACCACTCATCGGCAATATAACGCTTTGGTGTGGGGAAACTTTGTGGAGGACAACGGGACAATAGAAGGAAATATCGGGCGTGACCCTAAGGACAGACTGCGCATGGCAGTGTTCCCCGTGGGGAGCGACATCGGCAAGAGCGCTGTCACCCACTATAAAGTGATAAAGCGATTTGGGTATGTCACACTCGTAGAGTGTATTCTCGAGACAGGACGAACCCATCAGATAAGAGCTCACATGAAGCACATTGGTCACCCTCTCTTCAGCGACGAGAGATATGGGGGCAACGAGATTCTCAGGGGAGAACGCACAACAAGCTATCGACAGTTTGTGAACAATGCCTTCAAACTATGTCCCCGTCAGGCTCTGCACGCACGAACATTGGGATTCGTGCATCCTACTACCCACAAGCAGATGGACTTCACATCTCCACTGCCCGACGACATGGAAAAGCTGATTCAGAAATGGGATGCCATTTATGGAAATTAAAGAATTAAATTATTAAAGAATTATAGTTCATATTATATATATATTATTATGGTACAGACAAAAAGAACAGTAGCCATCATTTGCGGTGGCGATTCATCGGAGCACGACGTATCGCTGCGCTCTGCCCAGGGTCTATACTCTTTCTTCGACAAAGAAAGATATGATATCTATATCGTGGATATCAAGGGACTTGACTGGCACGTCGATCTCGGCGATGGTACATCGTCGAAAATCGACCTCAACGACTTTACATTCAAGAAAGACGGAAAGACCGTTTATTTCGATTATGCATATATCACCATCCACGGCACCCCGGGAGAAAATGGAATCCTACAGGGTTATCTCGACATCGTGGGCATACCCTACTCCACAAGCGGCGTGCTGGTGGAAGCTATGACATTCGACAAATTTGTGCTTAACCAGTATCTCAGAGGATACGGGGTGAGCGTTGCCGACAGTCTGCTCATACGTAAGGGATATGAAGAGGTAGTCAGCGACGACGAGGTGGAAGCTCGCATCGGTATGCCTTGCTTCGTCAAACCGGCTGCCGATGGAAGTAGCTTCGGTGTGTCGAAGGTGAAGAATAAGGATCAGCTCGCTCCTGCTATTAGAAAGGCTATGCTCGAAAGCTCGGACGTGATGGTGGAGCAGTATCTTGAGGGAACGGAGATTTCTATCGGATGCTACAAGACAAAGGAGAAGTCGGTTGTATTGCCAGCCACTGAGGTGGTTACCAATAACGAGTTCTTCGACTATGATGCCAAGTACAACGGACAGGTGCAGGAAATAACTCCAGCACGCCTCAGCGAGGACACAGCCAAGAGAGTGGCTGAGCTCACAAGTCATATCTACGATATCCTCCACTGCAACGGTATCATACGTATCGACTATATCATCGGAAAGGGCAAGGGCAGCAATGGCGAGACGGTGGATAAGATTCATTTGCTCGAAATCAACACCACTCCTGGTATGACTGCTACTAGCTTCATTCCACAGCAAGTGAAAGCTGCCGGACTCAAGATGAGTGATGTATTGACCGACATCGTGGAGAATCAGTTTTAAGGATTAGGAATTAGGGATTCTTATTTTTGTTGCTATGAAGATACCAGAGAAATTTGACAGCATCCGGTCATATGAACCGGAGGAACTGCAGCAGGTATATCAACGACTTATCGCTGACGAGCAGTTTAAGGCAGTTGTGGGAAAAGTGTTCCCGCAGATTCCATTTGAGGCATTGGCCGCAAAGCTAAAGCAATGCACAACCAACCTCGATTTTCAGATAGCTTTCTGCTATCCCTTCCTCAAGGATCTTCTCTCGAAGGCCAGTAAAGGATGCGACATCGACATCTCGGCTATCGACAACTCTCGCAGATACACCTTCGTGAGCAACCATCGTGACATAGTGCTCGACTCCGCACTGCTCGACGTGATGCTCATCGACTCGGGATTCAAAACCACCTGCGAGATTGCCATTGGCGACAATTTGCTTGCTGCTCCATGGATCGAGGATCTTGTGAGGGTTAACAAGTCGTTCATCGTGAAGCGTAGTGCGGGCATAAGAGAAATGCTCATCAACAGTCGCACTATGGCTGAATACATGAATCTCGTCATCAACGACAAGCATGACAATATTTGGATTGCTCAACGTGAGGGACGTGCCAAGGATAGTGATGACCGCACTCAGGAGTCGATTATCAAGATGATGGCAATGGGAGGCAATGGTTCGGTGACCGAAAGGCTGCAGCAATTGCATATCGTGCCGGTAGCTATCAGTTATGAATACGACCCATGCGATTGGCTCAAAGCGCAGGAGTTTCAACTCAAGCGTGATGTGGAGGGATGGAAAAAAACCAAAGCCGACGATGTGCTGAGCATGCAAACTGGTATCATGGGATATAAAGGACGTATCCACTATCATTGCGCGCCTTGTATCGACGATTTCCTTAAGGCTATTCCCGACGACACTCCCAAGACTGACATCTTCCGCATCATTGCCGAACATATCGACGAGGGTATTCATGCCAATTATCGTCTCTTCCCCAACAACTATATTGCCATCGACATGCTCGAGGGTGGCAATCGTATGGCGGAACACTACTCTGCAGAGGACAAAGTGGGCTTTGAAAAATATCTCGCTGGTCAGCTCGACAAAATCACTATCCCCAACAAGGACGTGGAATTCCTAAAGAACTCTATACTCAAGATGTATGCTAATCCGGCACTGAATAAATTGAAGGTTGAAGATTGAAGGTTAAAATGAAATATATCCCACTGATAATAGCGGCACTGCTATTCGCAGCATGTGAAACCGATAACTATGACAAAGGAACCGGTGAAAACTCGCTCACTACAGCCGACTTGATGATAGTTCATGCCAACTCCAACAAGGCTATCGACTATATAGTGACCGACGACAACACCAAGCTCACTGTGGATGAACCAGTTACTGCCAAATGGATCACCACAGCCGACTCCATTTATCGTGCTGTAGCATATTATAATAAGGTGGGGGATGGCAAGGCGCAAATAGTGAGTGTTGGGAATGTTCCCACTTTGGTTCCGGTGGATTCGGTGGAGAATGTTATTACCGACCCGATTACGTTCGAGAGTATGTGGAGAAGCAGAAACGGAGCGTTTCTCAATCTCTCGATATGGATAAAGGTGGGAAACACTTCTGTAGAGAACGCTCATCAAACTATCGGACTTTTGAGAACGGAGGTCACCAAGACCGACGACGGACGTACCACCACTCATCTCACCCTGCTGCACTCACAAGGAGATGTGCCGGAGAAATACTCTACCCAGTATTTCCTCAGTATCCCACGCGACTCAATCCCGACGGACAGTGTGCATATTTCTATAAACACTTATTCTGGGCAACTTGAAAAAAACATTGCTCTTTAAGGGCAAGATAATACTACAAATCAAGAAACCACTGCATAGCAAGAAACTACTTCATGGGAAGAAATACCGCGACGGTCTTGAGTTTCATATAGTCTTCCGACACAAACATCAATCCCCCGTAAGGATTATTTCTCCCCCATGAGTTTTTCATAATGTAATATTTATCTCCGCTTTTATTGCGGGCTATACCGACGACCGCCATACAGTGGTCGTCGGTTGTTGTATAGTTCTCTATCATCCTCTGACGCAACTGCTGAATATCCTTCCCCTGAGGTATATCCAACGTTGCAGTCCCCCCATTGAAAGAGAATCCTTCTTCAGAGATATCACCTTCCCAACACACTCCCATACCTCTGCGAACGGCCTTATCCACGCAATTCATCAACGTGTCTATCGGGACATTATAATACATGTCGCGCTCCCAATTATCTGCTGTTTCAAGCACAAACCACTCACCAAAAGGATGATGGGTGCAACTGGCTAAGGCTTTATACTCATCTGGACGACACACACTATGAGCAAACTCCAACGGAGTGTATTGAGCTCCCAACATATACACGTTCTTGGGACTATATCCAAGACTCTCGTCGAGCATCGACTCAAGGGCTGGCATATATATAGAATATCCCTTTCGCGCATTTACAGCCTTTGATGCCAAGAGTCTCGTCTTGTTGAGCAATAGGGATGTTGCCACGGATTTTTTATCACGATCGGGATAGGAATCATAGGGTACTATGCCGTGGCGCTGAATGATATTCAACAGGGTCTTTCCTGTAGCCCTCACACTTCCCTTATCACTTCCTTGAGAGAGCACATTGCGAATATACATCTCTTTCATCATTGACCTCAGAGCCCATGAGGGGGAGAGATTCACCGAGTCGCCCATTGAGATATGGGTGGTCTCGATGGCTGCAAGCATGGCATAAGCCCAACAGGAGCTTCCTGCACCTTGGTCCTTCACGGGAGTCATCCCATTAAGATGCTCTATACGAAAATCTCCCTGCACACTGTCCTTGCTAATGCTACGGTCTGTTGCCTTGCCACAACTATACATCATGACAATGCAAATACACATACATATATATTGCTTCATCTTGTCGATATATCATCATTCTAACGGTGCAAAGATAATCAAAATTTGGGAAAACATACTTTATAGAGAGAAAAAATTAAAAGTTTTGCCCCTTTTATTTTGTATTTACACATTATTGCACTAACTTTGCAGCGAAATGGACAAAGATTTATCACAATATGAAATCATGGCACCCGTAGGCTCAAGGGAAAGTCTTGCGGCTGCCATTCAAGCTGGTGCCGACTCGATATATTTCGGCATCGGCAAACTTAATATGCGTGCAGGTTCGGCAAGTGCATTCACTATCGACGACCTGAGAGAGATTGCTGCTACATGCAATGAGCACGGGATAAAGACCTATCTCACGGTAAACACTATCATTTATGGAGAGGACATCCCCACAATGCACGAGATTGTGGATGCTGCTCATGAAGCAGGTATCTCTGCTGTGATTGCAAGTGATGTGGCTGTTATGACATACTGCAACAGTGTGGGACAGGAGGTGCATCTATCCACCCAACTCAACATCAGCAATATCGAGGCCCTTAGATTCTATGCCCAATTTGCGGATGTGGTGGTACTGGCCCGAGAACTGAATATGGATCAGGTGGCTGAAATTCACCGACTCGCCATTCAAGAGAATATCTGCGGACCATCAGGACAACCCATTCGCATAGAAATGTTCTGCCATGGAGCTCTCTGTATGGCTATCAGCGGCAAGTGCTATCTCAGTTTGGCAAATGCCGGACGTTCGGCTAACCGAGGGGAATGCATACAGATATGCCGACGTTCATACGTGGTGACTGATGCCGAAACAGGCAACCAACTGGAGATAGACAACAAGTATATCATGAGTCCGAAAGACCTCAAAACGGTAAGATTCATCGATAGAATGATGGAAGCTGGTGTGAGAGTGTTCAAAATCGAAGGAAGAGCACGCGGACCTGAATATGTTTATACCGTAGTGAAAACCTACAAGGAGGCTATCAAAAGTGTGCTCGACGGTTCATTCACAGAGGAAAAGAAAGAAGAATGGGACAAGAAACTTGCTACGGTGTTCAATCGTGGTTTTTGGGATGGTTACTACCAAGGGCAAACTCTCGGTGAATGGAATAAAAACTATGGGTCGAATGCCACAGAAAGAAAGGTGTATATAGGCAAGGGAGTGAAATACTTCAGCAAACTGGGGGTAGCGGAATTTACAGTAGAGGCTGCCGACTTTAAGTTGGGAGACAAACTGCTCGTCACTGGTCCTACCACGGGAGTGATGTATCTCGAAGCCAAGGAAATAAGACTTGAACTCGACCCTGTGGATTATGCGCCCAAAGGCACTCACGTGTCAATTCCTGTTCCTGGAAAAATAAGACAAAGCGACAAACTGTTTAAGATTGTGGAAGTATAATAAATTATTAGATATATGACAATAAATGAAATACAAGACGAGATAATAGAGGAGTTCTCTGGTTTTGACGACTGGATGGACAAGTATCAACTGCTCATCGACTTGGGCAACGAGCAAACACCTCTCGACGAGAAATACAAGACGGAGAGTAATCTTATTGACGGATGTCAAAGTAGGGTGTGGCTACAATGCGACTATAACGATGGACTTCTGCATTTCACTGCTGAAAGTGACGCTCTCATCGTAAAGGGTATCATCGCATTGCTCATACGCGTTCTCACCGACCATACTCCTCAGGAAATTATCGATGCCGACCTCTACTTCATCGACCAGATAGGGCTGAAGGATCACCTCAGTCCTACACGAAGCAATGGTCTGCTGGCGATGATGAAGCAAATGAAAATGTATGCCTTGGCATTCAAGACCAAGGGACTTTAATTCTTTAATCCTTTAATTTTGCAAAGCGACCAGTGTTAGTAAAGACATATTGCGCAGCCGTCATGGGCCTTGAGGCCATTACCGTCACTGTCGAAATAAATATCGACCGTGGCGTTATGTTTCATTTGTCGGGATTGGCCGACACCAGTATCAAGGAAAGCTACGACCGAATAAAAGCCGCCCTCACTAATATCGGTTTCAGAATGCCTATCGCCGAGATAACCGTCAACTTGTCTCCTGCCGACATACGTAAGGAGGGAAGCGGCTACGACCTTCCTCTTGCCATCGGAATATTGGCAGGCGACTGCAAGGTGGAGAGCGAACGGCTTGGTGAATATATGCTCGTGGGAGAACTGGGACTTGACGGTTCTCTGCGTCCCATACGTGGCGCATTGCCCATTGCCATAAGAGCGCGCAAGGAGCATTTCCGCGGACTAATCGTGCCTCGTGAGAATGTGCGAGAGGCAGCGGTGGTCAACAATCTTGATGTCTATGGTATGGACAGTCTTTCGGATGTCGTGAAATTCTTTAATGGCAGTGATGACTATCAGCCTGAACGTATCGACACGCGTGCCGTCTTCTATCAGCAGCAAAGCCAGTATGACCTTGACTTTGCAGAAGTAAAGGGACAAGAGAATGTGAAACGCGCTCTAGAGGTAGCTGCCGCCGGTGGACATAACCTGATTATGGTGGGACCTCCTGGAAGCGGTAAGTCGATGATGGCAAAACGCCTGCCATCAATCCTCCCACCACTCTCCCTATCTGAAAGTCTTGAGACAACACAGATACACAGTGTGGCAGGCAAACTGAGTCGCGACACATCGCTTATCTCGCAACGCCCGTTTCGCTCACCTCATCACACTATATCATCCGTTGCCCTCGTCGGCGGTGGCAATAATCCCCAACCTGGCGAGATATCGCTTGCCCACAACGGAGTGCTCTTCTGCGACGAATTGCCCGAATTCAACCGAAGTGTGCTTGAGGTGATGCGCCAACCATTAGAGGACCGCAAGATTACTATCTCACGCTCAAAATACACCGTGGAATATCCATGCTCCTTTATGTTTGTGGCTTCAATGAACCCATGTCCTTGCGGATACTATGGCGACCCAACGCACAACTGTGTATGCACCCCCGGACAAATACAAAGATATATGAACAAGATAAGCGGTCCACTGCTCGACCGTATCGACATTCAATGCGAGATACAACCTGTGGCTTTCAAGGACCTAGCCTATCTGAAGCCTGGTGAACCCAGCTCTGCCATTCGCCAGCGAGTGATTGCCGCACGCAAGATACAGGAGGAGAGATACAAGGACTACAACGGCATTCACTGTAACGCACAGATGACAGAGCGCATGCTTCATGAATTTGCACAACCCGACGAGAAATCTCTCGACATGCTTAGGATGGCGATGGAAAAACTCAAACTATCGGCACGTGCTTATGGACGCATTTTGAAGGTGGCACGCACAATCGCAGACCTTGACGGATCACCTTCTGTGAAACTCAATCATATCGCAGAGGCTGTGGGATATCGAAACCTAGACCGCGGAGATTGGGCTGAGAGAACATTATTGTAAAAAGTCCGGAATACCAACTGATGAAATACGCAGATATAATCTTACCTGTTCCCCTTGAGGGATTATTCACATATGCCATCCCTGAACGACTTCTGGGACGGATAACGTTCGGCATGCGAGTCCTCGTGAATTTCGGACCGAAGAAAACGTATGTAGGTATTGTGGCTAAGACTCACGACAACGAACCGAATGGATACAAGACTAAGGAGATTATAGACATTGCCGACGAACAACCGATGTTACTCGACAAGCAATTCAAACTTTGGCAATGGATTGCGGATTATTATCTCTCACCTATTGGTGACATATACAAAGCAGCTATGCCATCTGGACTCAAAGCTGAGGAGGGTTATAAACCGAAGACGGAAACATATATCCGACTGGGGGAAAAATTCAGAAATGTAGAGGCACTGCATATCGCTATCAATATGCTAAATAGGGCAGAGAAGCAACTAGCGGCTTTTCTTGGTTATCTGCAACTATCTCATTGGGACGAGGCTGAACATCACGCTAATATCGAAGAGATAACACGCGAGGAACTCATGAACGCATCCCACTCTACATCGACCACCATCGCTATGCTGGTGAAAAGAGGAATGCTGGAAACATACGAGAAGGAAGTGGGAAGACTTAATGACTCTGGGGATCCTCATCCCGAAAAAATGCACACTCTGAGTGCTGCTCAGACTGAAGCATACAACGGTATTCTCTTCTCAATGATGAAGAATAACGTAACATTACTCCATGGTGTGACATCCAGTGGTAAGACTGAGATCTACATCCACCTCATACAGCATGCACTCGACGAGAAGAAACAGGTGCTTTACCTGCTTCCTGAGATTGCACTTACCGTGCAGATTATGTCGAGACTCAAGAAGGTTTTCGGACGACGACTTGGCATCTACCACTCCAAATACTCGGATGCAGAAAGGGTGGAGATATGGCAGAAACAGATGTCGGGCGACCCATATGACGTCATTCTCGGAGCAAGGTCGGCAGTATTTCTTCCATTCCAAAACCTGGGTCTAGTGATTATCGACGAGGAGCACGAGACATCATTCAAGCAGCAAGACCCTGCCCCGCGCTATCATGCCCGCAGTGCTGCCATAGTCCTTGCCTCGATGTATGGCGCAAAGATATTGCTCGGCACTGCCACTCCCTCTATCGAAACGTATCACAATGCGATGACAGGGAAATACGGATATGTGGCTCTCACACAGCGGCATGAGGGCATCGAACTGCCTGAGTTTCGCATTGTGGATGTAAAGGATCTGCAACACCGCAAGATGATGTCGGGGCCTTTCTCGCCAATGCTTCTGGCTGAGGTGCGCAAGGCTATCGAAAACGGCAAGCAGGCAATATTATTCCAGAACAGGCGTGGATTTGCACCGATGATCGAATGTAAGCAATGCGGATGGGTGCCTCATTGCCAGCATTGTGACGTGAGTCTTACATTGCATCGCAACACCAACCAACTCACTTGCCACTACTGCGGATATACATATTCGATACCGACAAAATGCCCAAACTGCGAGGGAACGGAATTGCGTACCCGCGGCTATGGTACTGAAAAAATCGAGGAGTCCATCCGAGACATCTTCCCCGAGGCAAGGGTGGCACGCATGGATCTCGACACAACAAAGACGAGAAATGCCTACGAGCGCATCATCACCGACTTTGCCGCCGGGCGCACAAACATTCTTATCGGTACGCAAATGATAAGCAAGGGACTTGACTTTGCAAATGTGAGTGTTGTGGGCATACTAAATGCCGACTCAATGCTTAATTTCCCTGACTTCCGTGCCTACGAGCATGCCTTCATGATGATGGCACAAGTGGGGGGAAGAGCTGGAAGAAAAGGAAAGCGGGGATTGGTGATAATGCAGACGAAGAGTCCCGAGTTGCCAATCGTGCAACAGGTAGTAAACAATGACTACGAGGCAATGTATCGCAGTGTGACGGCTGAGCGTAAGGAATTCCATTATCCACCATTCTATCGTCTGATATATGTATATCTCAAGCACAAGGACAACTCCACTGTACAGAGTGCGGCAGCCACTCTCGCATTCAAACTTCGAATGTGGTTTGGCGAGCGTGTGCTTGGTCCAGACAAACCATCAGTTGCCAAGGTGAAGTCGTTGAACATAAGGAAACTGATGTTAAAACTGGAGAACGGCATTGACATATACAAGGTGAGACAATATCTGCGCAATGCCCAATCCGACCTTATGAAGGACAAGCGTTTTAATTCACTTGTTATCTATTTCGACGTGGATCCTGTATAGGATATCGTTATGGAATCTATATAGTATACTCCCAACAGTAAGCTAAAATAGCAATAGGATTTTGGTTCAAATTGGTTCAATTTCACTTGGGAATAAACAATTTCCATTTTATTTACACAATCTATAAAATAAAAGATGTATCTTTGCCCGCAAAATTGATATAAAATGATAAAATATAGATTATGTTAGGGCAGTACAACCACTATCGGTTGTATTGCCCTACTCCATTTATCAAATTCTATTCTATGATAATTCTACTAATCACCAACTATTTAGAAATAGTAGGCGGCTGAAATCTGCCAAGCATTAGCCTTGCCATTACCCACGAGATTCTTGGCTCCATCAACTTCGTTGAACTCACCAGTCTTACCAAGAGCGATGTTGTAGTTGAAACCAATCTCCAAATGCGAAACAAGACGAATACCGGCACCAAGATTGAGACTCAAGTTACTGTCCTTCATCTTATAGTCATTGGCATTTGAGAAAGAGAACTTCTTGTCACCAATGTTAAATCCAAACTGAGGACCTGCAGCAACATAAATACCAGCCATGTCACCTAATCCTAATTCATAGCGCACGTTAATAGGGATGTTAATGCTCTTCTGAGAGATTTTCTCTCCCTCGAGCTTTGCATCACGCTGGTCGTAAAGAGCAGCTATCTCAAAACCAATTGGCAACACAGGGATACCAATCTTCAAAGACGGACCAATGAAAAATCCCTGCTGATTGTCCTTTGCTATTACATCTTCACTAAAACTAAAGTTTGTGATGTTGTAACCGCCCTTGATACCAAAGTTTATTCCTGCCTTAGCGGGAATGGCAACTAACATTGCTGCCATCAACACGATAGTAGTAAAAATTTTCTTCATAATCTAAAAACTTTATTGTTAATAATAAAAAAAATGATTAATGACGCTGGCGACGCACTGACACGCGTGCAGCACTGCTACCCGAAGAGGACGACTTGCTGCTTGAACTGCTCTTTACCTTTACAGTTGAGGTGGAAGAGCGACGTGAGGTCTTAGCCTTTCTTGCTGCCTTCTTCGCTAATTTCGGGTCAATTTTCGCTATGCTGTCCAGTGAGTCTTTGCGGGCCTGGTCGCCATATATGTTCTTGCTAAATTTAAGTAATTCGTCTTCTATGCGCTTCTGCTCCTTTGCCATAGCAGAATCTGTAGGACAATACTGTGCGAGAGTGCGACCAAGAAGATTGTTGGTCTTATATATCTTGCCCTCATATTTTGTCAGAGTGAAATAATCATCTGCTCCAATGACAGCCGCATTATTCATACTGCTTGCAGCCATCGTCTGGCGACCGAGATATGGTTCGAGGTCGGAATACTTCACCCAGAAAAGGGGATATTTGGATGGTTCTCCACCAAAGTCATCCTCACGCATCATCACTGGACACAATGACAATACCTTGCGACGGAACGTTGAATTTGACTGGTCATAATAGGCCGACTCCTTGAGATAGTACATCTTCACTTCTGCAGAGGGGATATCGCTATTCTCCACACGTAATTTACCTTCTTTCTCTTCATAATATATATGGTAATTGTCGAGTATGGTCTTCATCTTTACCTTTGAGGTCTCTGAATAGTCCTCATTACCGTCGAGCCGATATTCATAAACAGGTATATATCCAAAGAGAGCCAATTTGAAGATATATGTAAACAGGTTCATCTGCTTACCCACCGGCTCTACGGGATAATACAATGCGGAATTGGCTTCTACATTGAGGTCGATCTCGCGATAGATGTCACGACGCCATACTACATCCTCTGGCATCTCGAGCGATGTGGGAAACATCTCACGTGCTCGCAATGTCATACCAGAATTGGCACCATTTGACTGTTGCTTGGCCTTGGCCTCATTACGTCGAGCCTTGGGCTGTGACATTACAGCTCCACTCACGCAAACTATCATCAATAATAGAAATATTCTTTTCATACTTCATTATAATTTCTAATTCCTAATCCCTCATTCCTAAATTTCTTATTTTACGATTACTTCCATTGACCCCGGCAACTTACGCTCTATTCCGTCGGGACCTACAGCTGTAATTCGTGATATATAGAATCGCTTGTTGCGCGATAACTTTCGGAATGTTTCCTTTTGTCGGGAAGAAAAGTGCGCACCATCACTCACCATTGGCACTGCATTTCCCATATTATCGAAGAAGACTGTCTCAAAACCGATGACACGGAAATTGATGTCGAGAATACCATCGTCAATTGCAGCTCCAATACCATCTACTGCCATCAAACTGGCCTTTGACAATCCTCCACCCCTGTATCTCGTGGGAACTCCCTTGTCGTCTTTCATTGCTATATAAGCCGTAGGGTCGGGCAACTTTCGCACATGGAACGTAAATTGTCCCATCTGCTGAGCCCTACCGGTATTTGTGGATGACACGGTAATTATCACATCACGACCCACTGCGGATGGTCGAGCTATATAGCGTCCCATTCCTACTGGTTGTAATGTTCCTCCCGACATAGTGGCACTCACCTTATTGAGGGGCACTCCAGGCACACTGATACTGATAGGGTTGCTATATCCGGCATAAAGCACGTTCATAAGGTCGGCTGAAACGGTAGCACTTGGATCAACAACAGTATATTTCTGGGAGAAATCTCTACGCACACGATCACCGTTGCCATTGACGGTCTCTATGAATCCTGCAAGAGTAAAATCTCCTGTTCTTCCACAGACTGTCTCGTAAATACCATCGCGCAAGTCCATCTTACGATTACCTATATAAATTTCTGGCACTTGAGTAGTATCTACTGCAGCCATCACTATACGTGCAGAGAACTTGTCGCCACGCACTATTGTTTGGGAATTAGGAATAACAAAAGCATTTAGCGAATTTACACGTATATCCTTTAGGTCGATATTCGACACCAACTTATGAAGTACCTCTCCCTCGGCATAGCGCACGTCACTCTGCAACTTGGTCAATAAGGTGACAGCTCCTGCGACAGGCATATCCTCAAACATATATTCCTGCCAATTCTTTCCCATGGTGACGGCATTGGCCGGTATTGATGTTGACAGATTACTACTTATAATTTGCTTTTGAGCAGAATCATCAATCATTGCAAGGATACGATTACGAAATGAATTGATGGCATTATACAATTCGCCACCTCTTCCGCGTCCTGGAGCAAGCATCACTTGATTAGCAGCTTCTAGATTATCCTTCGCCTCGATATTCTTTACATCCCCATCCTCGCCGTCGGCCTCCTTCACAATGGCAATTTTTAACTCATCTGCAAGATTGAACAAAGAGTCGCTCATACGTCTTACAGTTTGGGCTTTATCAAACCATTCTTTCACCTTGGCAGGGTTGGCCTTTAATTGAGCCTCGAAGTCATCGTATATCACCTGATTCTCCTTAGATGCATTAGCAGCTGTGCGCCCTATACTTTCCTCAACTATCGAAAAGCCATTAAGCACCTCTGTTGACACATTTAGTGCCAACATTGCCATCAAGACGACGTACATCAAGTTAATCATCTTTTGGCGGGGAGAAACCGGTCTTTTCTTTATTGCCATTCTTTACACCTTTTAATTAATCGTCAGCTCTTTACCATGTTTGCAGTCATGGCCTCAATCATTCGGGCATAAATCTTGTTGAGCTCACTTATCTGTTCTGCCATACGTTGTGATTGCTCGTTAATTCGATCGATAGTTCCTATCTGCGAACTAGCGCTCTTCAACTGCATCTCATAAACCTTGCAAATACCAGTAAGTGTGCGGTTGAGATTTTCCATCTCCTCGGAATCACGGGTGAGACGCATACTCTGCTCCGACACTTTGCCCAACATCTCTGTGAGACGGTTAAGCTCCGCTACATAATTGCTTGCAGCCTCTTCCATTTCCGGCGACAGTTCCTGCTGATGCTGTATCCATGAGGCATCGGCGGATGGTGCAACAGCCACCTGTGGGGCATCGGCGGAAGACGCCACTGCTACCTGCGATGGTACAGTGCCATCGGGACCACCCACGAAACCGCCACCACCGATAATGACTGTGCCGCCTCCTTGAACCTGGAGCGATCCAGAACCTGATACAGACGAGGCATTTCCTGATTCATCTTCTTCAGTAGAATGAATTGCCAAATCCATTCCATCGGCAGTCTTGTCGAACGGACGGTCGAAGGCAGAGAGGAAGAATACAATGACCTCGGTTCCCATTCCCAGATAAAGCATAAAGTCAGCTCCAGGAAGATGGGTCAACTTAAACAATGTACCAAGGATAACCACCGAAGCTCCCCAACTGTATGCATAGTTAAGGAATGTCTGCCCCGGGACACTGTCCATCCACTTCTGCAGACGATACACCATATTAAACTTGCTATATTCTGTCATCTCTTCTTGGATTTAGTTGATTTCTGACTCGTAGTGTTTGCTAGGCTTCTTACACATCGGAATCCAATATACGAACGCGGCTGATTCTGATATTCAGAAGAACGCCATGCCGACTTGATATACGTCTCGGGGTCTTTCCACGATCCACCACGCACACTTTTGCGCTTTAGTCGATAGGGATCTTCCTTTGCTGCATTATACTTAAGTTGCGGATTGATGTCATTCATCGCTTCTACTCCAGCTTCTGTATATACAGTACTTGTCCATTCAGCCACGTTTCCTGCCATATCAAACAAACCGTTACTATTGGCTGAATATATGCCCACCTTGCTTGTAATCAAATTGCCGTCCTTGGTATAATTACCGTTTGCCGGTTTAAAATTGGCATAGAAACAGCCATTACCACTCGATACATCGGCATTGTCCCACGGAAACTCATTCTGGTCCTTGCCCCTTGCTGCGTACTCCCATTCTGCCTCGGTGGGCAAACGATAACGCTGAACAAATCGCGCAGAGGGACCAAGACCCTTAAGCAAATATTCGGTACGCCATGCACAGAAAGCGTTTGCTTGTTCCCAAGTCACTCCCACCACAGGATAGTCATTATATGCTGGATTACTGAAATAATTACGCATATAAATCTCATTATCGGCATTAGGGAAATCATTCACCCAACATGTTGTATCGGGATAAATATTCACTATATATGTATTAAGGAAATCCCAAGGCCCACTGAGCGGTCGGTTGATAGTCTCTCTTACTATTCTACCCTCATCATCTATGTATGCAGTGTCTTTTGAGATCCACACCTCCTTGGAAGGGTCAACCTTGACATCGGTGTCAAGCACACGCTCTTCGGGATTAATCCTATACTTTCGCATGGCTGCCATGGCATAGTCATATATTTCGTATTTGTAATTGAACTGACGCCAATCAAGCATTTTCTCACCTGTGACAGGATTGAAAGTATAAATACTCTCTAATGCACGCTGTTCGTCCTCATTGGGCTTGCGCGGGAGAGGTTTCTTCCAATTGAGATGAGGGGTAACGGGATCTCCGTTCTTGTCTTCCTCAATCTTGTATGTCTCATCACCTCCATACGCAGGATCAGCCAAACGCTCACGAAGAATAGAATCGCGCACGTAGTTGACAAACTGGCGATACTGGGAGTTGGTTATCTCAGTCTCGTCCATCCAGAATCCCTCTACCGATATGTCCTTGACGGGAGTCTGCTTTCCCCACAAACTGTCTTGCTTATCCATTCCCATGTGCAGATGTCCACGTTTTACAAGTGTCATTCCGTATGGAGTGGGCTCAGTAAAGGCACGACCACCTGCTCCGGTCACCTCACCTCCTGAAGAAGAAGTAACCTTACCACCAAAACACGCCACCATCAATAATGCCACTGACAGTAGACTTATGGCCTTAACAATATTTGCGATTCTCATATATTTCGTTTATCTATAAATATCTTACACTAGTATGTCTGTTACGACCTTTCTTACCCAGGTTAATGTCGGTTTGATATCCGAGAAACACCTCATGGCTACCATTTCCGATACTTATGGCAGAGGTATAAACCTCATAACTATAGCCGATACATACGCCGTGGAACATACCTCCCACCATCAGTGTAACCGAATTGGTAGGGCTATACGACAAACCTCCGTACATTATCTTTTTGTCATTCACATACTTAAGTCTGCCCGTTATGTCCACTCTATACGCTGTTCCGTCGGTCTTTGCCAGAAGCGACGGCTCTATGATATAAAACGGATTTTTTAATTTTATATTGTGTCCGAAGGTGAAATAATATGTTTTATCAATGGAAAAAGTCTGTCTCTCACCCAAATCCACCTTTGGATTTGTTGCATGTAGCATTGACAAACCAGCATACCATGGACCGTGGGTATAGTATAATCCGACACCGATGTCAATGCCCGAGCCGGTAACATCAGTAGTAGGAATAGCCGGGTCGTCGGAGTTTTCCATATCAACCTTTGTTCCGTCAAATTTCTCGCTGAGCATTCCCAACTGCAGTCCAACTCCAAGCATGCCTCCGAACAGTTTAGTGCGATAAGCATATTGCAGAGAAAAGCGCTGATGAGAGAATAAACCCAGTTGGTCGTTCAACAACTGTACTCCCACTCCATGGTATGACTTCATGAAATATAAGGGCATGTCAGCTGCAGCATACATCGTCTTAGGATTATTCTCAAAACCGGCAAAGGTGATATTATATGCCAATGCTGCATTAATCTTCGACTGCTTTCCCACAGCAGCAGGATTGAACGATGTTTCCATCGCCCAATAATGAGCAAACGAAGGGTCGTACTGAGCCTTGGCTTGCAAAAAAATCAATAACAACAATAACAGAAAAGCCGTTCTTATGTAAAAGAGCGGCCTTCTGTGATTCTTCATCTTAATATTCGTCCTCATTAAACAGGAAGTCTTCCTTTGTAGGATAATCAGGCCAAATATCCTCAATGCTTTCATATACATCCCCCTCATCCTCGATTTCCTGAAGATTCTCAAGAACCTCGAGTGGTGCGCCCGAGCGTATTGCATAGTCAATAAGCTCGTCTTTGGTTGCAGGCCATGGCGCATCTTCTAGTTTCGAAGCTAATTCAAGTGTCCAATACATAGTGTCTAATTTTAAACGTTTCTCAATTTTGGCGCAAAAGTAATAATTTTATTCTTATTTACAAGGTTTCTGCCATATTTTTTCACTATTTCCATCAATATTATTCATTTTTTTTGCCAAAACGAAGAAATAATCGGATAATCTGTTCAAAAAATGCAGTATTTCATCTCCCACTGTTGCCTCTTGGGATAGACGCAAAACACACCGTTCAGCACGTCGGCAAACTGTGCGACATACATGCGCATGAGAAGCTGCAATACTACCTCCTGGTAATACAAAACCAAGTTTTTCGGGTAATTCCGAGAGTATTTTGTCAATCTCCCCTTCTACAAATTCCACTTCTCCCTCTGGTAAAATAGCCGAAGGATAAAGAGGGGTTTGACTTAGGTCGGTTGCAAGATGAGTACCGACGATAAAGAGGTCAGACTGAATTCTTGTCAGAACAGCATCTATACTCTCATCTTTAACATAAGCAGACAGAAGTCCAATATGCGAGTTCAGCTCGTCAACAGTACCATAGGCCTCTAATCTGTTGTCGGTCTTCTTAATGCGTATGCCACCTACAAGACTCGTCATACCATTATCACCTGTCTTGGTATATACTTTTGTAATCTTCATAATTATTGAATTAGAAATTAACTATGTAGTTATGTTTATATCTATTATCTATTTTCATCACGATTCCAATATAATATAAATCAAATGATATAGTCGCTTTTTCATCTGCAATAATCTTATCCCAGATAAGTCGCGATCTTCTATCATCCAAATCATCTATCACAAGTATTGAATCACTTTGCATTGTATCAAGTATTGGCAAAAACTGTCGTTCATCTGCTGATAATGCAGAAATAACCACAAAAGAGTCACTTGATTCATATTTGCTAATTATTTGCGTCTTTTTACAACCATAATGAATATATTTTGGATAGAACTCATCGTCAGCAAGAAGTAAGGCGCAAGATGAAGCCTGCCTCCAATTGGCAATTCTAAAAAGCAATTCAGCCTTCTTCCTCTTGAGAGGGGAGATAGAGGGCATAGCTGTATTAAGGTCTTCATAGGCATAATAAGGATAGTGCTCATTAATGACATAGCGGATAAAGCTATAGTCAGAAGGAGACTGTACGCCAAAACCTCTGCAATGACGCCATCTGTATATCCATATAATCCATCTTTGCAACCTGTATATCATACATAATAATATAACGTATAACCTATATAAATTAGTATAGCCAAAATGTTAAAACACAAAGAATTAATATTTTTTATATACATAAAAAAGCCCCGTGGATATTTCTATCCTCGGGGCTTCGCTTTTCATAAAAGAAGGCGGCTTCCTACTCTCCCGCATTGCATTGCAGTACCATCGGCGTAAGTGGGCTTAACTTCTCTGTTCGGAATGGGAAGAGGTGGGACCCCACCACAATAACCACCTGATATCTCTTCTTTAT
>JALFCW010000061.1 GCA_022771625.1 Prevotella sp. | reverse complement strand
AAAAGAAAGAAACTCTAATAACTGCAATATAATATATATAATAAGGTATGAAAAGAATACTTAGTACTTCTATTGCGCTCGCAATCCTCATGGTATGCCATGTGGCAAGTGTTTCTGCCCAGATTAGGGGCAACAATATCGTAGTGTCGATAGCTCCCGACCACAGCGACTGGAACTATAAGGTGGGCGAGACCGCCAACTTCACTGTGCGAATCCTGCGTTCCAATACTCCCATAGCTAATGTGGAGGTGGAATACGAACAGGGGCCGGAGATGTATCCTGTAGGCGGGACAAAGAAGGCTACACTGAAGAACGGTGAGATGAAACTATCTGGAAAGATGACTAAGCCTGGTTTCTATCGTGTGAATGTAAAAACCACTATCGAGGGCAAGGAGTATCGCAACACATGTGCTGCAGCTTTCTCTCCTGAGAAGATACAGGCAAATGCCGAATGTCCCGCCGACTTCGACGAGTTTTGGGCAAACACCATTGCCGAGGCACGAAAGGTGGAGCTCGACCCTCACCGTGAGTTGCTTCCGGAGCGTTGCACCAAGGATGTGAACGTATATGAAGTCAACTTTAATAACAATGCGTGGGGAAGTAAGATATATGGTATTCTCTGTCTTCCTGTAAAGCCTGGCAAATATCCTGCCTTGCTGAGGGTTCCCGGTGCAGGTTGCCGCCCCTATGGCGGTGACGTGTGGATGGCATCGCAAGGAGTGATCACATTGGAAATTGGTGTTCATGGCATACCTGTTACAATGAAGCAGGATGTGTATGACCGTCTGCATAACGGCGCCCTCAACGGATATTGGGAGGCTAATCTCGACAACCGTGATAAAATGCCATATAAGCGCATCTTTACTGGTGCCATTCGCTCTATCGACTATATTGCCTCGTTGCCCGAGTGGGACGGAAAGAACCTAGGAGTGACAGGCAGCAGTCAGGGCGGTATGCTCTCTCTCGTATGTGCCGGTCTTGACAGTAGAGTGACTTGCTATGGTGCCGTACATGCCGCCATGTGCGATCATACCGCATCACTTAAAGGCATTGCCTGCGGATGGCCACATTATTTCTATTATGAGAAGAAGCACGACCCCGTGAAGGTGAAGAACTCTGGATATTTCGACGGTATCAACTTTGCAAAGCGCATCAAGTGTAAGGGATGGTTCTCGTTCGGATATAACGACGAGGTGGTCCCCCCGACATCGGCATGGGCTACATACAACACTGTGACTGCACCTAAGGAGATGAGCCTTTACCAGCAGACAGCACACTTCTGGTATCAGGAGCAGTGGGACGAGTGGGTGGCATGGCTGTTGAAGGAATTGAAAAATTAAAATATTATAATATTAAAATATACATTAACCATCATGAGTGATTTTAATGAAAAAGTGGCAGCTCTGCGCAAGGCGCATGAGGAACTGCTGAGCAAGCCTAACAAGCCATCGGCTAAGTATAACGGCATCTATGAAAAGTATGAAAACCCTATCCTCACAGCTGAACATACTCCATTAGAGTGGAGATATGATTTCAACGAAAAGGATAATCCATATCTCATGCAGCGTATCATGATGAACGCTACTCTCAACTCTGGAGCTATCAAGTGGAACGGCAAGTATGTACTTGTTGTGAGAGTAGAAGGTGCCGACCGTAAGAGTTTCTTCGCTGTGGCAGAAAGTCCTAACGGTGTTGACAACTTCCGATTCTGGGACGAGCCTATCACTATGCCCGAAGACACTATTCCTGCAACAAATATCTATGACATGCGACTCACCGCTCATGAGGACGGATGGGTGTATGGTGTCTTCTGCGCCGAGCGTCACGACGACTCTCAACCAGGCGACCTCTCAGCTGCTACTGCCACGGCAGCCATCGCACGCACCAAGGACCTCATCAACTGGGAACGTCTGCCCGACTTGAAGACCAAGAGCCAGCAGCGCAACGTAGTGCTTCATCCAGAATTTGTTGATGGCAAGTATGCCTTCTACACACGTCCTCAGGACGGATTTATCGACACTGGTTCTGGTGGCGGTATAGGTTGGGCTCTTGTTGACGACATCACCCATGCTGAGATTACCGAGGAAAAAATCATCAACGCCCGTCACTATCACACCATCATGGAGGTGAAGAACGGCGAAGGTCCTCATCCCATCAAGACTCCTAAGGGATGGCTCCACCTTGCTCACGGTGTGCGCGGATGTGCCAGCGGACTTCGTTATGTGCTTTATATGTACATGACTTCGCTCGAAGACCCAACGAAGGTGATTGCACAGCCTGGAGGCTACTTCCTTGTGCCTGAGGGAGAAGAGTATATCGGTGATGTAATGAACGTGGCATTTGCCAATGGTTGGATAGCCGACGAAGATGGCAAGGTGTTCATCTACTACGCAAGCAGTGACACGAGAATGCATGTTGCCACTTCCACCATCGACCGCCTGGTTGACTATTGCTTCAATACACCTGAGGATGGATTATTCACCGCAGCAAGTGTTGAAACCATCAAGAAACTCGTGGCAAAAAACAGAAATCTATAACTATATCCAAGTGAATAGCGGAGATTATTCCGCTATTCACCATAATTATTTAACTAAACACCAAAATTGAATATTTAAAATGGCAAAATTATCTGAAAAAATTGGCTATGCACTTGGTGATGCCGCCGCAGGTGGTATCACATGGAAAATTATGTCAATAGCCTTCCCTCTGTTTTTCACAAATGTATTTGGATTGACATTCACCGATACAGCAACCCTGATGCTTATCGCCCGAATGTTCGACGTGTTCACCGACCCTATCATGGGTAGTTTGGCCGACCGCACCCTGTCGCGCTGGGGCACTTATCGTCCCTGGCTTATCTTCGGTGCCATTCCTTTTGGAATTATCTTCGCCTTGTTGCTCTACACACCCGAGATGTCCTACTCCAGTAAGCGCATTTACGCCTATACCCTTTATCTGCTTATGATGGCAGCATATACAATGGTAAACGTGCCCTATGGTTCGTTGCTCGGTGTAATGACTGATGATGACAACGAGAAGAACCAGTTCTCGTCATTCCGTATGGTTGGCGCCTACGCAATGGGATTTATTACCCTACTCTCCTTCCCCTATCTTCAGAAGATGGTAGGAGGCTCCGAGTCACATCAGTATGCCGTACTTGGTGCCGGTTTTGGTATCTTGGCAGCGGCGATGACTCTTGCATGCGGCCTTATGACAAAGGAGAGACTCAAACCGAAACGTGCCGAGAAATTCTCGTTTAAGCAGTTTGTTGACCTCTTTAGAAACAAGCCATGGATTTATCTCACACTCATCGGTGTGTGCACCAACTTCTTCAATGGTTTCCGCTATGCCGTAGCCGGATATATGCTCACCTATTGTCTTGGTGGCGAAATTACCATCAGCGGTCTGATTATCAACTATACGGTATTCATGACCTTCGGTGAGCTCACATGTATGATATTCGGTGGTCTTTCACCAAAGTTCACCGAGAAAGTGGGTTCCAAGAACAAGGCATTCATCATTGCGGCAATCATATGCTCAGTATTCTCCATATTATTCTTCTTCATACCTACAGATCCTGCATATATCTGGTTGATGATTGTTGTGGTGATACTTACCTCTGTAGGTATCGGTCTTTACTCACCCCTGCTTTGGTCGATGTATGCTGACGTGGCTGACTATGCAACAAAGAAAAATGGAAGTTCATCAACAGGACTCATCTTCTCGTCTGGAACAATGTCACAGAAATTGGGTACAGCCATATCCGGTTCGCTCGTTGCCTTGTTCCTCGGCCTTGCCGGTGCAAGCATGACCACCGACAAAACGGGTAACGCCGTAGTAGATCCTGCCTCTATCACCGACTCCGTACTCACGATGATATGGTCGCTCTTCTCATTGTTCCCCGCTGTAATATCAATATTTATAATTATATTGGTACTCAAGTATCCTATTAAGAAATAAAACATATTATCTATAATAACTCAACTATCATTCATACAATGGATAATAACAAGCTTTTAACATTCAAGAAGGAAATGCAGGATGTGCTCACAGGCAACATCCTGCCCTTCTGGATTAACAATATGGTTGACCGCGAGAACGGTGGATTCTATGGTCGTATTGACGGTCATGGCAACCTGCATGCCGAAGCTGAAAAGGGCGGCATACTCAATGGTCGCATCTTGTGGACTTTCTCGGCTGCATATCGCGTTCTCGGCAAACCCGAGTATCTTGAAATGGCAACGAGAGCCAAGGACTATATCATTGCCCATTTCATCGACCACGAATATGGCGGCACTTACTGGTCGCTCGACTGTAAGGGTAATCCCAAGGACACCAAAAAGCAGTTTTATGCCATTGGTTTTATGATTTACGGACTGAGCGAATATGTTCGCGCCACTGGCGATAAGGAGGCTCTCGACTATGCCATCCAACTCTTTGATTGTATCGAAGAGTACTCGCTCGACGTGATATATAATGGATATATTGAGGCATGCACACGCGAATGGGGTGAGATAGCGGATATGCGCCTGTCAGACTTAGACGCCAACTATCCTAAGTCGCAAAATACCCACCTGCATATCATTGAACCATACGCCAATCTCTACCGTGTATGGAAGGATGAGCGATTGGAGAAGGCTTTGCGCAATATGATCAATATCTTCACCGATAAGATTCTCAATCCCGAAACAAACCACCTCGACCTATTCTTCGAGAACGACTGGACACGCGGTGCCGGACATCTTGAGAGTTATGGTCACGACATCGAATGTTCATGGCTCATGCACGAGGCAGCACTCGTACTCGGTGATGCTGAGGTACTTAAGAAAGTGGAAGAGATAGTGCCTCTTGTGGCTAAAGCATCAGAAAAGGGACTCAATCCTGATGGTTCAATGATACACGAGGCCAACCTCGACACTGGACATGTGGATGACGATCTGCACTGGTGGGTGCAGGCAGAGGCTGTAGTAGGTTTCTATAATATCTATCAGCACTTCGCCGACGAGTCGGCTCTCGACAAGTCATTGCATTGCTGGCAGTATATCAAGGACAACCTCATCGACTATAAGTCTGGCGAGTGGTATTGGAGCCGCCACCCCGACGGAACGCTCAACCTCGACGACGACAAGGCCGGATTCTGGAAGTGTCCTTATCACAACGGACGCATGTGCCTTGAAATCATAGAGAGAATTTGAAGATTGAATGTTGAAGATTGAATGTTGAAATATGAAACCGACTGCTACCCCCGATCATGTGCTCCATGAGATTACTCCTCTCATGGACAAGGACGTGCTGTATATTGCCGACCGCCACAAAAAGGAGTTTACCTACCCCATTCACAACCACGAGGTGTTTGAACTGAACTTCGTGGAACATGCACCTGGCGTACGACGTATAGTGGGCGACAGCAGTGAGGTGATTGGCGAATATGACCTCGTACTCATCACCAGTCTCGAACTGGAACATGTGTGGATGCAGAACTCATGCGTGAGTCAGGATATACACGAGATCACAGTACAGTTCAAGTTTGACATGTCGTCAGACAGCATTTTCAACAAGAACCCATTCCAGCGTATCTACCGTATGCTCAATCAGGCTCGCAAGGGACTCGCATTCCCCATGGATGCCATCATGAAAGTGTATAACGACATATTGGCACTTAGCAATATTAAAGATGGATTCGAAGCCTTCATAAGCTTTTTGAAGATCCTTGACACCTTGTCGAGATGTGAGGGCTCTTATACCCTTGCCACATCAAGTTATGCCAAGGTGAAAATCGAGGAGGACTCTCATCGCATACTGAAGGTGAAGAACTATATCAACAGTCATTATATGGACGAACTCAAACTGAAGGCTCTTGCCCAACTTGCCTGTATGAGCGAGACTGCCTTCAGCCGATTCTTCAAACTGCACACCGGACGCACCGTGAGCGACTATATCATCGACATCCGACTGGGATATGCTTCACGCATGCTTGTGGATACCAACAAGAGCATAGCCGATATTTGCTATCTCTGCGGATATAACAACCTGAGCAACTTCAACCGTGTGTTCAAGCGCAAAAAAGGCTGTGCTCCCACTGAATTCCGCGAGTATTATCACAAGACAAAGATTATTATTTGATAAATTAAGAATAAAAGAACATTTTTGGCGAAAAAGGAAACCGCAGTTTCTCGTTTTTTATTCCTACCTTTGCAGCCGATATATTAAGGTTGAGGATGGATATACGTAAACTGTTGCTTCCTTTTTCGCTTTTGTTTGCAGTGACTTTGGCTGTAAAGGCGGAGAATGTCAGTATGGAGGATGACTCCTTGATGCTGGCAAAGGGAGTTTGTGCTGATAGTTGTATTGCCAAGCCCGACACTATTTTGTCTGCTTCCAAGCCCGACACCATTGTTAAAAAGAAGTCGCTATTAACGCGTTTCCTCGACTATTTCAACGATGCCAACAAGAACAAGAAGCACAAGAAATTTGACTTCAGTGTGATTGGCGGCCCTCACTACAACTCCGACATAAAACTCGGTCTTGGACTTGTGGCGGCTGGTCTTTACCGCACATGCCCCACAGACACATTGCTGCCGCCTTCCAACGTGTCGCTCTTCAGCGATGTTTCCACCGTGGGATTCTATCTCCTCGGTATAAGAGGCACGAATATCTTCCCGCAAGACAAATACCGTCTCAAATACACCGTGTATTTCTTCTCCTTTCCCTCGGGATTCTGGGGAATCGGATTCGACAACTGTGACGATGACAAGAACGGCAGTCAGATGAAGCGCTGGCAGGCAAGACTCAAGGCATCCTTTGCCGTCAAACTTGCCGACAACCTTTATCTCGGTCCGATGTTTGCCTACGACTACATCCATTCCACCAAGGTGACACGTCCCGAACTGATGAACGGACAGGACATGTCGGTATGGAATCTTGCACTCGGATTCCAGTTGATGTATGACTCTCGCGATGTGCTCACCAACCCTCATCGAGGCTATTACCTCGACATCGAGCAGTATTTCCGTCCGAAGTTCCTCGGCAACAAATATGCCTTCACCACCACCGAAATCCAAAGCAGTGTATATGCACGACTGTGGAAGGGAGCGATATTGGGCCATGACTTCCGTGCCTCGCTCAACTTTGGCAATCCGTCGTGGGCAATGATGGCTCTCTTCGGCAGCAGCAACTCCATGCGTGGATATTACGAGGGACGATACAGGGACAAACATAAGTTTGAGACCCAAATAGAACTGCGCCAGCATGTGTGGAAGCGCAATGGAGTAGTGTTGTGGGGCGGATTCGGAACGGTGTTCAGCAAGTTCAGCAACATCACCTTCCGCACCCTTCTTCCCAACTGGGGCTTTGGATATCGCTGGGAGTTTAAGAAAAACGTAAACGTGCGCCTTGACTATGGTTTTGGCAAGCCCGGACACAGTGGATTCATATTCAATATCAATGAGGCGTTTTAATATACTATATTTCTTAACGATAGCGACACTGATGGTGCCCAATGTCGTGCTCGACATCACTGAGGGGATGTCGATATGGGCATGTATTGCCAATATACTGCTTCCTCTTGGCATATACACTCTTCTGATGAGTATATCTCGCAAACCGGGTAAGATGACTTGGTGGCTATTCCCGTATATCTTTTTCTCAGCATTCCAAATTGTATTGCTATATCTCTATGGCGAGGGCGTTCTTGCAGTAGATATGCTGCTGAATGTGGTCACTACCAACGTCTCCGAGGCCACCGAACTGCTCGACGGTATACTGCCAGCCGTTCTAATTGTATGCATCCTCTATCTCCCGCCTCTTGGTATGGCAGTAGCGAATATTCGCGGAAAGCATGTTCTTAAATATAATTTCCTCCACAAGATGCGTCGCATTGGCGGGGGAATAACGATTGCAGGACTTATGTCTGTGGCGACAGCCTGTCTTGCCGACCCGTCGTTCCGCCTGCTTAATAATGTTTTCCCGCTCAATGTCACATATAACCTGTATCTTGCCGTGGAGCGCAGTTGGATTTCAGCCCACTATCAAGAGCGGGTGGCTGACTATCGGTTTGATGCCGTTGCCACTCACCCGAAAGACAGTACCGAGGTATATGTAATGGTGATTGGCGAGACTGCCCGATCAGATAACTTTGCCCTCTATGGTTATAAGCGCGACACCAATCCTATGCTTACCAGATTAGTAAACGACAGTAGCCTCATCGTGTTCAAAAATATAAGGACGGAATCGAATACCACCCACAAGAGCGTACCTATGCTCCTGTCAGCCGCCACAGCATCCGACTATTCTGTGCTCTATCGCGAGAAAGGCATCATAGCAGCCTTCCGCGAGGCTGGTTTCCACACGTCGTTCATCTCCAACCAATTGCCCAACCATTCCTTCATCGACTTCCTCGGCATGGAGGCCGACAACTATATGTTTATCAAGGAGGCAGAGCGCGCCAAGGATAATGTATCTGATATGGAACTCCTACCCATCTTAGAAAGTATCTTGAAAAAAGGCAGAAAGAAGGAGTTTATCGTTCTCCACACCTACGGCAGCCACTTTAAATACAACGAGCGTTATCCACGCAATATGGCACATTTCCTGCCCGACGACAAGAGTGAGGCAAAATACGAGAATAAGCAATGCCTCGTGAATGCATACGACAACACCATCCGCTTCACCGACCGCTTCCTCTACGAACTATCGTCCATACTCTCCTCCTCGGCTTGCCAGTCGGCATGGCTCTACACCAGCGACCACGGCGAGAATATCTACGACGACAACAGGAAGAAATTCCTGCATGCCTCACCCAATCCCAGCGAATACGAACTTCGTGTTCCGCTCCTCGCATGGACTTCCACCTCTTATCGCTCGACTTATCCCGACATCATCTCAGCCTTGCGCTCCAATAGCGGCAAGTGTGTCTCCACCAGCATCTCCTTCTTCCATACAATGCTTGAGATGGGAGGAATAAAAACAAAAAATCTCGACCTCACCAAGTCATTGGCAGATCGAGAATATAAAGTGCATCCCCGCCTCTATCTAAACGACCATAACGAGGCGGTGGAAATGCGATAGTTATCCAAATATCAAATCGAGTAGAATGCATCGAGGAATGTCTGCCTGAAACTGCGGCTTATCAACAAGTCCTCATCGCTCTTGATGTTCAGCTTACAACTGTTCTCTGATATCATATCTACATGTCGGATATTTACAATATTTTTCTTATTGATTTGAACAAAATCGCGTGTTAGACTGAGTATCATATCTGCATTGGTGCGTCGGCGCAGCATGAAGCTCTTACCGTCGATGCACACAACCTCCCACGAATTATTATCTGTGCTGAACCTGAAGAATGCACAATTGTCAATGTCAATTTTTATCTGCTCGTTCTTGTAATTCACCACAAGCAAGGGTCGGAGCAGCTGACCGCATCTTGACGCAGTGTCAAGGGTGGTCAGTTTATTCTCATAATAGCGATGTATAATCTTGCCTATTTCCTCCACCGTAGGCGGTTTGAGTAGGAAGTCAAATGCCTCCTGACGCATGGCATTGATTACGTATTTGCTGTGTGCGCTATAAAATACCACCTTTGTCTCGGGGTTAATTTGCTGCTTGATTAACTGGCAGAACTCAAGACCAGAGATATCGGGCATTTCGATATCGAGGAATATGATGTCGGTGTCTTTCTCCCTCAGGTCGTCAATGGCAGCAAGAGCACTATTGCAAACACCAACAGTCTCGACGGGGAAATGTTTTTCCATCATCATTTTCAAAACTTCGCATGCATCAACGTTGTCGTCGATAATATATGCCTTGATTTTCTTCTGTATCATATTTCGTATTTATAGTTGTCGGGAAGATATATCCACGAGGTACATCCGCTTTCCGGCTGTGGGTTGTTGTCAATGCCGAAGGTTATCTTCTCGTGGTTGTGGTCGTTGAGAATCTGTATTGTCTGTCGTATGGTTCTCATACCGGTATTCTCATTTGTTGAGATGTGATCCATACCGCTACCATTGTCAACGACTCTTATTATCACTCCGTTATCCTTGCGTTGCACTTTGATAGTGAGTATAGGAGTGACATTGGGCAATGCCACTATACGGCGGAGTCCGTGCTTGATGGCATTCTCCACAAATAGCTGGATAGTCATCGTCGGGAGTGAAATGTTTGCCACATCCACTCCTTCTGCTATATCCTTGACATACTGGAACTTTGGACCAAGTTTGCGCCCCTCAATACTGACGTAGTAGTCAATGAATTGAAGCTCGTCAGCAAGTGAGGTATGAAGGTGTTCCGCCATGTCGAGTCCTCTTCTTAGCAGTTGGGTAAGTTGAGAAAAGTCAACCTCCTGTCCTTTCATCTGACTTAACATCTCATGGTTGAGTGCATTGAAGATAAAATGCGGCGAAATACGGTTTCTCACGTTTTCCATCTTCTGATCCACAAGCTTTTGTCTCATGATGAGGTCACGTATTTTCTGTTTTCTGCGTCTCATTATCATTATCAGCGTGAGCAAAGCCACACCCATGATTGCCACGGCACATATTATCCATGCAATGACCGATGCCATCTCCTTCTTCTCAATCTCCCTTTGCTGTTGCATGATTCGCTTGTCGTGACTATATTTGAGCATATTCGCACTCATGCGCATCTTGATATTTGCAGCACGTATTGAGTCGTCGATGTGCTGTATGTCTTCCTGGATATTGAAGGCTTTTGCATATTGTCCCGTTATTGAATACACACTTTTCTCGGCTTTCATCCTCATGAGTCGTTGTTCGAGCATCATGTTTTCGTCGATACGCGCTTTAGCCAGTATCTTTGCCGCTTCCGCTTTGTCGCCTCTAAGCAAGGCAATCTTTATGCGCTCTGTGTCGGCATAGTAGAGAAGCATGTCGAATCCCACCTTGCTGCAGAATGTCTCCATCTCATCTACCGCCTTTGTAGCCTTGTCAGCATCTCCCAGACAGATGTATATTTCCGCAAGATTAGCTTGTGCCGTATAATAGTCCCACTCCTTTTGCGGATCGCCCTTGGTGATGTTGGCAGCACTTTCAAAACAACGCTTGGCATTTGGGTAGTCCTTGGCAAAATAGTAGTAGTTGCCCCTATCGTTATAAAAGATATACTTGTCCCTATCCTTCATTTTGGGCAATTCCCTTTCCAACTGTTTCCACCAAATGTTGGCATTTTCAAGGTCTTGCATTGCATTATATACCGAAGCTATTCCAAGCATAATGGCAATTCGGCTATGATAGCTTGAATGTAGAGAGTCGGCTGCGTTGAGAGCATTGAGATAGGCATCAGCACTATAGTCGAACTGTCCGTATTGCTTGTAGAAGAAGGCACGGTTGGTCAGGGTGATGACAAGATTATTGTCACATCCTTTTAGGTATCTCATGGCTTTCAGTGCCTTGGCATTATATACAAGTCCGGAGTCAGGACGCCCCATTATGGCAGTATGGAATACGCTTTGCGACATAAGGCACTCCGCCTTCACCCATTGGCGTATGAGGGTGCTGTCGGGATTCCTTTTCAGATAGTCGCTTATGCGCTTGTTGGTGGCAAGCATTGCCTTGCCGTCCATACCCCAATAGTTAGCCTTGTTTTTGGTACAAAGCCACAGATAATACATGTCGCTGTCTTTCGCGGCAGTCAACCCCGAGTCGATAGTGGTGAGGGCATATTTCATATTCCCCAACTGTATAGAGTCCTCCACCGCCTGTCTTTGACGGTTGGTTTGTTCGAGTTGTCCTTGCCTGTTGTCATTGCAAGATGTGAGCATAATGACAGTCATTATGGTATATATTATTAACCTTTTCATTATAAGTCTTAAAGAATAGATGTTACTTCGGTGCAAAGTTAATAAAAAAAAATAAATCTACAACATTTTTACATTTGTTTTTCATGCAACTTACCCCTTAATATTTACAACTTATTACACAAATATGCATTTCGGCGTAAAACAGCCATTTTCCCTATTTGCAAAATTGAATAATTATAGCTAAATTTGCAGAAAAATAATAATGTTTTGAGATGAAGCGTACAAGTTTGATTATAACATTTTCATTGTTTTCAATCCTGATATTTAGTCAGGTGAATAAGGAAAACGAGAAGCGTGCATGTGAACTGCAGGCGAGTAGTGAATATATATGCGGACTCGGTCATGGCAATACGCTCAAACAAGCCAGTAATGATGCCTTGGCTGCACTGTCAAGTCAGATTTCCACTACAGTATCGTCTGACTTCAACTATCTTGTCAACTCAGAGTCAAATGGCGATGATGTGAAAGAGTCGGTTAAGGTGGACAATATCATCCGCACCTATTCGCACACTACGCTCCGCAATGCCATGGAGCTTGTGATAGAGGACGAACCAAATGCCACCGTACTAAGATATATTAAGAGGTCGGATCTCGACAAGATTTTTGAGCAGAGGCGCAACAAGGTGCTGGAGTATGCATCCAATGCGCAGAAATATGAGAAGGAAAACAAGGTTGCCGATGCCCTGAGCAGCTATTATGCCGCTCTTGCTCTGCTGAGAAGCCTTCCTGACGGCAGCGACATGAAGATTAGACTGGGATTTACCGAAGAGACACTGCTTATGCCCCTCATAATGAAGAATGTGAATGATATATTAAATAATGTGGAGATAAAGACCGAGGCTATTGAGGATGACGGAGATGAAAGGACAATGATAATCAACATACAATACAAAGGCAAACCAGCCACTAATTTCAACTACACCTACTACAATGGCAGTAGAAGGTCGGATATATGTACGGCTAAAGACGGCACAGGAGACATCAGCATTCCCAAATCGCTCTCTATCTCAAAACTGGATATTCATGCGGAATATATCTGTGAGGATGAGGCCAACTATGACCGCGAATTGCGTGATGTGCTCGACAACACGACTCCTGTGCCGTTCCGTACGGCAAAGATGAAATTGGCAAAGGACAAGGAGGTTAAGGCTGTGGCGGCTAATGTGAACACGGCGACAGCCTCTGTAATGAGCGCTCCCGCTTCATTAGTGCCGTCAACAACGATGGACGACAGTAAGGTGTCACCTTATCTTGCCACGATGCAGAAGATAGAGCTTGCCATCCGACAAAAGTCTTACGAGTCGATACGAGACTGCTTCACTGCCGAGGGCTATGACATGTTCAACAAACTCGTCAACTACGGCAAGGCAAAACTGCTCCGTTCGCCTGTGCTGCAATTCCAGGAGAATGGTGAAGAGGTTATTTGCCGCAGTTTTCCGATGAGCTTCTCTTTCAGTGGCAACCGTCGCACATTTGTGGAGGATGTGGTATTCCATCTCACCAAGGACGGAAAGGTGTGCGAGGTGGCATTCGGACTCAACAAACCGGCCGTTGACGACATTATGAACCGTGGTGCCTGGAGCGACGAGGCACGCAAGGTTATGATCAACTTCCTCGAAAGCTATAAGACAGCCTACGCCTTGAAGCGTCTTGACTATATCAGTAGCATCTTCTCGAACGACGCCCTCATCATCACAGGTTCATTCGTGAAGAGCACTGGCAATAAGGAGGTGGGACCGAGTAATATTAAGCATGTGAAATACACCCGCCAGACTAAGGCTCAATATATGAAGAGCCTCAAGGCATGCTTTGCCAGCAATGAATATGTCAATATCCACTTTGCCGACAACATCATCCGCCGTTCGGCATCCAATCCCAATATCTATGGCATACAGATTAAGCAAGACTACTATTCCTCGTCGTATGGCGACACTGGTTATCTCTTCCTGCTTATCGACTTCAAGGATGTCAAGGCGCCACTAATTCATGTGCGCACATGGCAGCCTGACAAGGACCCCAATGCCCGCGACGGACGTATCGGTATGCAGGACTTCCAGTTGTAATTATTAATTCATTAAATATACACGCTTATGAATCAGAAGAAAACACTCCTAACAGTTGTCATGGCTCTACTCTTTGCCATCGACATCATGGCACAGTCAACTATGGACGTCGCCAAGTTCACACGTATGGACAACGACCTCACAGCCCGCGTAACAAAGCCCGTTACGGACACCGACGAGGGCAAGCTCTGTGCCCTTATCCGCGTGATAACCAATCTGAAGGACATCGAGTTTCGTGCCGATGCCCTTGGTATTGTAAAGCAGGAGCAGCACAACGGCGAGATATGGATATATGTGCCGTATGGTGCCCGCAGCATCTCTTTTGCCCATGAGGGTTATTTCCCTCTGTTGTACAACTACACGGAGAACATCGACGAGGGAGTTGTATATGAACTGCGACTGAAGAACTATTCGTCGGCTGAGCAAGCCACTGCCAACACCAACACTCAGATGTTTGTGTTGAGTCATAATCCCGACGACGCATCTGTATTCATCGACGGTATGGAGGTGAAGACCGAGAACGGTGTGTTTGCCGCCATGATGTCCAAGGGCAAGCATACTTATAAGGTGACAGCCGACCAATATGAGCCTCAGGAAGGCGAGATCGACCTTCAGGGCGAGGTAGTGAGAAGAGATGCCAAACTGCGTGCCCTCTTCGGCACATTCGACCTTTTCACTCTTCCTGTTCAGGGCTTCAATATCTTGGTTAACGGCAAGCAGGTGGGAACATCACCCTACAAGAGCGGACGCATGGAGCCTGGAAAATATAAGGTGAGAATGGAGAAGGAGAAGTATTATCCCGTTGACACCGTCATCAATATCCGTCAGGCTGAGCACCAGAGCTACACCTGCACACTCACATCCTTTGCCGACAGTCTATTCTTCAACCGCCAGTTGGGTGGTCGCCGTCTCTCGTTTGGCGTCACTGCCGGTTATCTCATTCCCAATGTATCGGTATCTTCAGGAGGTGAATATGCCGGTAGTGCCATCAACTATGGAAAAGGCAATTCTGAAGAGAATGTCAATTTCTCGTCGGCATCAGGCTTCACAGTAGGACTCTTGGCTGATTATCGCCTATACAAGAACCTCTACCTCATGGCTGGTGTAAACTACAACTACATGAAATTCAAGAACAAGCAGAGTGGCATTTTTTATGATCATCTATGGTATGCAAATGAATCATATATGCTTATAGGCGACAATTCCTATGACTTCGTTGAAGACTATACAATGCACTCCATAGAAATACCCTTGCAACTGTCCTATCGTTTTGTATTGAGCAAATACGGCAGCTTGCATATCAATGCAGGTGGCTATCTGAACTACGGCCTTTCGGCAAAACTGAAACTCAACGGAACTCAACTTGCAGAGGGGTATATCTATCAAAGAATAGGAGAAGAACCAGGTTCTATAATAGAACCTATAGATAATAATTCATCAACTTACTATGCAAACATAGACTTATATAGTAAGGTTCAGTCATTTACTGCTGATAATAATCCTAATGAGTATGCCATTATTTCCGAAAAATCTCCATTGAAGCGAGTCAACTATGGATTGAAGTTTGGTGTGGTATATGAGCTGAAAGGCTTCCAGATTGGAGCCAACTACAACATGATGCTTTCAAATATGGCAAATGCCGAATATTTCGAAGGTAATCGTCTGCCTATTCAATTGGAAACCGGAGAAAGTTTGATGAAGGGATATAAACAGAGGATTAACTCTATCGAGATTAAGTTAGGATATATTTTGAGATACTAATATACGCACTGATATGGCAAAGAAATATATATTAAAATCAGGTATTCTGCTATTGTCTGCATTATTCCTGACTCTTGTGTACTCATGCAGTGAAGATGACACAAGCAGATATGAAAAAGGAAATTACGGCTACTCTTTTCTTGTTGGAGAATGGTATTGTGACAATAGCAACCAAACAATAACCTCCAGAATAATATATTCGTTTGATGCGGATGGAAGTCTTTCTTACGAATATAATGTAGCTTCTGTTTATGATAGAAATAAAAATTTGCATAAAAAAGCAAATGGCTTGTACAATATGGATGGCGACAGAATCCGTATTGGAATTGTGAATGATATTTATACCGAATGGACAGATTATCACATAGATTGGAGTAATAATACGCTAACGCTGATCCCAGACGATGGAACTCCTATTGTTTTGAGAGCGGTAGTTCATTCCCAAACTATTAATGTTGGCGAAACCCTCCATTTTTCGTGGACAGGTAACAATGGAGCCCCTCAGACATATAGTTCGTCTGCGAATATGCTTGCCTCCGTAAACAATGATGGAGAAATAAAAGCCTTAAGTAGTGGCGTGGTTTATATTACAGGTCATTATCCTAATGGAGAGAACATTGTGTGCAAACTGGATATCATAGATCCTGAAAATGGTTCAATACCAAATTTCTATAAAGAACTGAGGAAAAAAAGCCTATCGGATATTATGGAGACTTATAAAGGAATGTATTTTCCAGTAGATAATGCATTTGTATGTGATGTCGCAAGCGACAAGATAAAAAGAATAAGCTATCAATTTAATAAAAATGGAATAGTAAACCAAATTGATATCAACTATTGGTTTGATTCTGATTTTACTGACATATTATCTTCTTTGGAGAATGGCGCATTAGGTTTTGAGTCTTCAAGCAAGCCTAACGTTTTCCTTAAGGAAATGTATGGAAGCCAAATTGTTTGCGTAGTTGATCCTCAGACAAAAGTAGTTTCATATTATATGAATCAAAACAGCCTCGAAGCAATTGAAGAATACATCTTTTATGATAGCCTAAATGAATTGCTTGACTATCATAGAAGAAAATATTCTGATGAATATGTTAATTTGGACTCTTCAGGGCAACATTATTTGCTATTCGTGGATCCATTTGATCAGAATCACTTGGAACAATTTAATGTGATATATGTGTATTTTTCAGGTGATAATATAACAGAAATCATTGCGGTGGCAAAACCCAATGTTACGAAGGATATGATAAAGCCGTGGGTTGACGAAAACTATCCATATGAATATTGGTTCCCTAACGAAAACTATGAAAGTCATTTATATCAATCTGACTGGTGGAACATGAACCCGATATATAGATTAATTTATGTAGAGGATCATTATGGCAATTTCGGTGGTATTAGTTTTAAAAAAGAATTTTTATAAATGCAAATAGAATATGAAGATAAAATGGCTAACACTTATAGTTGCTGCATTATTAGTTTCATGCAGTGACAATGATGATATCGAAAAGGAGAGATTCTCGAATAGTGCCCTATTCGGCGAATGGCTATTCTATGACGGTATGGACAATAATAACGATGGAATGCCTGATTTGAATTCAGCTATTGTTTTGGAGCTCAATAAAGATTATTCTTTTGAATATTATGTCTATAATAAACCTTATGAGATGAATGAGTCCGATTGGATGGCATCGGGGAATTGGGATTTTCAGCAAAGCACATCTTTGTTAAACACGCTTGGCAATACTGCAATTGAAGATAGTATTTACTCATTCTATCATACATATTATGTGAATAAGGTCTATGAATGTGAATTATATGTCATGAATATATTGTTGAAAGCTATTGACAGGTATCGTCGTATCTTGACCACATATACCAAGTTTATGGACGAAACATTCAAGGCTGATGAATTTTCATATTACTCTCCTCTGAGCTACATATCGTTGAATCCAAATGTGGCAAAAGTAGATGCCAACGGCAATATCACAACGGTTGGAATAGGAACGACTTTCGTCATCGCAAAATGTGACGGATTTGAAACAGCTGTCAAGGTGGTAGTAAGAAATTGTGTGAAAGAACATTTGGCTGAGGTAAATCAGAGCATAGATGATATTATCAGAAAATACGGCGATGATTTCAAAGGACCTATTTATAGCGAATATTCTGACCTTCAGCTCATTTACTATAAAAATCCTGAATTAGAACCTTATGCCAAACATCTGCAATATCATTTTGAACCAACATCTCGCGCCATTACATGTGTGGATGTGATTTATTCCCAGGAGTCGGCTATGAACAATGACCAACGATACATACTTGATTCCAATATGTATAATGAATACATTGTAAATGGAACTAAAAGATATGTATATAAGGAGTATGGTGATTTCTGGGACTCAGAAGTATATATGCAATTTTTTTCTAATGGTATTAGGTATGGAAGTACCAATTTTTTGAAGTGTTTAGGATATGTCGATATTAGGAACAACAATTGACATAAATATCTCTCTATCTATATAAAAAGGTCGCGGATGAATGTTTTACATTGCATTTGCGACCATTTTCTTTCTCATCCTCACTTATTTGTTTCACAAAAAAAATTTGAAAACATCTGTCACTGTCAGCGGTTTTATAATATATTGAATAACAGATAGTTAAAAGAGCGGAAGGCTGACAGATACTTTCAAAAATGCCAAAACATCGAATCTTCTCAGTGCTAATGAAATTGTTTTCATGGTTTTGAAGCTATTAAATGTCAGCATTGAATTTTCACAAGCGAAACTTCTGTAGATATTATGCTTTTAGTCCTTAAGGCAAGATATTGGCACTACATAGACACCGTCCTCCCGCCTGTAGGCATAAGGACCATTGCCTTTAAGTCTGCACAGATTGTGCCATAGTTTGCTTGCGCCCCTTGGTGTTGGCATACGACCTCAAAATATAAAATTCATTGAATATTTGTATATTAGACTTTGTATTTATGGAATATTAACACAAAATTCGGTAGTTTGGCCAATTTTCATTCGGTAGTTTGGCCGATTTTCACTGAAATAGGTCGTCCATAGTCAGGCAAATCTGTGCAATTGATGAATGTGCATTACTCCTTATACCAAATGTAGTTATCATTGTCGGTAATATACCAGAACGGATATTTGTCTCGGCAACAAAGTCGGCAATACGGTTGCGGATGCGTGACTCCTCGTCTTTTGATATTGAATAAGGCAGTTGTGAATACTTTATCTCGCACACATTGGTGAGATTGTCAGCCCTATCGATAATAAGGTCAATCTGTGCTGACGGAATCGACTCACGGCTTCTCCATGAATAGTACTCGGTATGTATGCGGTCGATACCCAATGTCTTTTTTATCTGAGGTATATGCAACATACAGACACGCTCAAACGAGAGGCCATACCAAGTGTTTTGCACTGGTTTGCCCATCATGTTCGTCCAATAATGCTCGTCGGTAGTAGCCTTATGGCAAAACTGCATATAAAATAAGGTATATAGGTCAGTGAGCTGGTATATCTGATCCTTCCGCTTAATTACCCTTTCCCTGGTGTTATAACCTCTTACAAAGTCACAATTCACGAGTTCTCCGATGATTTTCGTCAGTGTGCCTCCCGATGTCGTCTTTAACCTCTCGGCTATTTGCTTACGTGTGAGTCCTTGTTTGCATGAAGCGAGCGTCTCTATCACTTTCATATATGCCTCAGAGTTTTTGAAAAGCGAAGTATATAACCGGTTGTATTCTCGTTTGAGATCTCCTTGCGCAGCAAAAAACAATCGGTCGATATTTGCTTCCACCCCCTTGTCTTTTTCCAATAATCCCAAATAATAAGGTATGCCCCCCATTATACTATAAACCTGCAGTATGGAAAGTCTGTTCCATGTGAAACCATTTGCGACAAGCATTTCCTCTGTTTCCGCCAACGTGAAAGGTGAAAGATGAATTTCGTGGGTAATACGGTTGTGCAATCCTCCGTGATTATCTATCAAATGGCTTATCATCCACGATGTGGCACTTCCGCATACTATGAGCATTATCTCCTTTTGATCGGAAGCCCAACTATTCCAGAAATGCTCAAAGGCTTGCAAGAAACCCGACTTGGGGGTGTCTAAACAAGGTAGTTCGTCGATAAACACCACTATCCTTTTCCCCTTACCAGTCTGCTCTTTGAGTAGAGAACGCAAGGCAAAGAATGATTCAGTCCAAGTTTTAGGCATGTCATTTGTATCATGGCCATAGTCATGCAGTGCATGGGCAAAATTGGAGAGTTGGGCTTCACTGCCTGCACCAATCGACCCAGACATATCAAAACAAAATTTATCACGAAACAAGTGGCGCACAAGAAATGTCTTTCCTATACGTCGTCTTCCATATATGGCTATGAATTCCGCCTTACCGGAGTTGTAATAATCAGTCAACCGTCTGATTTCATCCTTTCTTCCGATTATTTCTTCCATAATACATATTTTTGGTGATGCAAAGATACAACGAATATATGTATATTCCAAATATTCTTTAGCCAAATCGGCTATATTTAACATGATTTGGCTAAAGAATAGCCTATTCTATAGCCAAATCGATGAAAATACGTGCGATTTGGCTGATTTTCATTCATATGGTTTGTATGTAATCCACCATTGTCATCGTATCCTTTAAATGAGATAATCATTAAATACAAATGGGAAAAATATGCTATTTTCAGCGGAAATATATATTTTTAACATGGTTTCCGCTGAATATAGCCAAGTTTTTATTATATTTGCAGCGGTTTTAAAGAAATGCAATATGTTAATAGGAAGAAAGAACGAACAAAAGACACTGTTGTCGTTATTGACAAGTGATGAATCGCAGTTTTGCGTGGTTTATGGAAGACGAAGAGTGGGCAAGACATATCTTGTGCGCGAGACATTCAACTACCATTTCACCTTCCAGCATACGGGTGTAGCCCATGGCAAACTGCGCGACCAACTGCGGGCTTTTCGCGACTCCTTGTCCGAAGCCGGCATGAGATGCGCCATCCCAAAGACATGGTTTGAGGCTTTCGACCTGTTGAAACTATTAATAGACAATGCTCCGGCGGGAAAGAAAACAATATTCATTGACGAACTGCCATGGATGGACACTCCAAAGTCGAACATGATTAGCGCACTGGAGCATTTCTGGAACGGATGGGCAACTTCGAGGGCAGACAAGGACATTGTTCTGATAGTGTGCGGAAGTGCCACATCGTGGATAACACGCAAAATGCTCAAGGACAAAGGAGGATTGCGAGGACGCATCACCGAAAAGATCAAGGTCAATCCATTCACCCTCAATGAATGTGAGGCATATGTCAAGGCATCTGCCCTACCATTGGTGCGCAAGGATATTCTGGAATTGTATATGGTTCTTGGGGGAATACCATATTACTGGAGTTTCGTGCGCCGTGGACTCAGTGTCAGCCAAAATATCGACCAGCTGTTCTTTGCCGAGGATGCCAAGCTCAAGGACGAATTCCAAGCCCTCTACCACATACTTTTTTCACGTCCAGACAATTATATCAACGTCATCAAGGCCTTGACAAAGCGCAAGGCAGGATTGACACGCGAAGAAATCCTAAAGCTAACAAAACTGTCGGATGGAGGCACCTTTACCCAAGTGCTCGAAGAACTGGAAGAATGTGGATTCATCCGCAGCTATGTCGCCTATGGCAAAGAAAGCCAAGGCATGCTCTTTCAGCTAATTGACAACTACACCATATTCTATTATCATTGTATCCTGAAGAATGCTTTCAGCGACGAGGCGTATTGGTCGCACACATGGCTCTCGGGAGAGCATAACGCCTGGAAAGGGTTTGCCTTCGAGCGAGTATGTCTGCAGCACATAAGGCAGGTGAAGCAGGCCATTGGCATTTCCGGCATTGTGTCAAACGTGTGTTCGTGGCGTAACGCAAATGCACAAATCGACCTACTGATATCCCGAGGTGACAACACAATAAATATCTGCGAGATGAAATTTGCCAATTCTCCATTCACCGTTGACAAGGCCTACGCAGACACACTTAATAATAAGATTGAGTTATTCCACAATACCACCTCCACACGTTGTTCCCTCCATCTCACCATGATCACCACATACGGAGTATCGCATAATGAATACTGGAACATGGTACAGAATGAGGTGACCATGGATGACTTGTTCAGGGAATAGTTTGTTGTAGCGCTTACCTACCTCGCATACTCCATCAGCACATCCCATACGGCAATGATGTGGCAGATGCTGCCGAGGAGGACGAAGAAATGAAAGACGGAATGCATGAAGCGCTTCTTGTTGAGACTGTAGAAGACGGCACCGGTGATGTAGGCAACGCCCTCGGCGATTATCCATGAGACGGCGGCGGTGCTTACACTGTCAAGAAGGGGCTTGAAGGCTACAAGGACCGACAATCCCATGCCCACAAAACAAAAGGTTTCGAGATTACTGTGCTCCTTGAGATGGCGAAAACTGACTATTGTGCCGGATATAGCGCATAGCCATACGAAGATGAAAAGACTCCATCCCCAATAGCCTTGCTGACGAAGGGCTACAAGGGTGAGAGGGGAATAGGAGCCGGCAATGTGCCAATAGATGGCGGCATGATCCCACTTGCGCAGGCGCTCCTTCCACTTGCTGCGTCGCGGGGTGGCATGATAGGCTGTGGAGGCGGCATAAGAACCGAGCATGCCGAAGAGATAGAGTATCACTCCGGCACGCGCCCATGAGTTGTCACCGCGATAGCAGATGACAAGGAACAGAATGCCCACAACCACTCCGAGCAAGATGCCGGCAGCATGCGACCATGTGTTCCACAATTCTTCTTTTCTTGTGTATCTTATCATTTATCAGCCAATACAAAGTCGAGTTGGCGCTTTTCCACATTGGCCTTTGCCACCTTGATGCGTATGGGGTCACCAAGTTGATACTTGTGATGATGGCGACGGCCCACGAGACAGTAGTTCTTCTCGTCGAAGTCGTAGTAGTCGTCGTCGAGGTCGCGCATCTGCACCATTCCCTCGCAGTGGTTCTCGTCAATCTCGCAGTATATACCATAGCTCTGTATGCCACTGATGTGGGCATCAAACTCCTCTCCTACAAACTCGCCCATATATTCCACCATTTTATATTTAATGGAGTCGCGCTCTGCATTCTGGGCAATGAGTTCCTGGTCACTGCAATGCTCGCATAGCTCCTCGTAATGCTCCTTGTTGGCTGAGCGTCCACCTTGCTGATACTTGGTGAGAAGACGATGCACCATCGTGTCGGGATAACGACGGATGGGGGAGGTGAAGTGGGTGTAGTAGTCGAAGGCAAGTCCGTAGTGTCCGATATTGTGCACACTGTACTTAGCCTTCATCATGGCACGCAGGGCGACGGTCTCGATGAGTTTCTGCTCCTTCTTGCCCTGACATTCGTCCATAAGTGTATTGAGACTCTTGGATATTGCACCTTTGGTGCCTGCTGTCTTCATCTTATATCCAAACTTCACCACAAAGCCGCGCAGTGTCTCGAGCTTCTGCGGGTCGGGTTGGTCGTGGATACGATAAGGCAATGTCTTGGGTTTCAGTCCCTTCTTCACCTTACCGATACTCTCTGCCACTGTACGGTTGGCAAGCAGCATAAACTCCTCGATGAGTTTGTTGGCATCCTTCGACACCTTGAAATAACACCTTACAGGCTTTCCATTCTCGTCAATATCGAAATGCAGTTCCTCACGGTCAAACTTCACTGCTCCGTTCTTGAATCTCGCCTCACGCAGCTTCTTCGCCAACTTGTCGAGTTGCTTCAATAACACTTTCTCCTCCTCACTGCAAGGTCCTCCGCCTAATGGATGGTCGGTTGCCTCGCCACCTTCGAGCACAGCCTGCACCTCCTCGTAGGCAAAGCGATGATTACTCTTGATGACAGTATGTACGAGGTGCCACCTTTTTATATTAGCCTCCTCGTCGAGTTCGAATATCACACTGTAAGCCAGTTTTTCCTCGTTGGGACGCAACGAACAGATGAAATTACAGAGACGCTCGGGGAGCATGGGGATGGTGCGGTCAACGAGATAGATACTCGTGGCGCGCTTCATTGCCTCCTTGTCGATTATTGAACCTTCCTTTACATAGTGACTCACATCGGCAATATGCACACCCACTTCCCAAAGACCGTTGTCGAGTTGGCGCACTGACAATGCGTCGTCGAAGTCCTTGGCATCCTTGGGGTCGATGGTGCAGGTATATACCTCGCGGAAGTCCTCGCGCTCAGCGATATCGGCATCGGTAATCTCCGCCGGAATCTTGTTGGCAGCTTCCTCCACGTTCTTTGGATATTTATACGGCAGACCGTATTGTGCGAGAATGGCGTTCATCTCTACATTGTTGTCACCCTGTTCGCCGAGCACATCAATCACCTCGCCCACAAGATTCTTGTGTTCGGCATCAGGCCATTGAGTGATCTTCACCACTGCCTTGTCGCCTGTCTTTCCTGTCTTGAGTTTCTTCTTGGGGATGATGATATCATGCACGAAGATATTCTCGGCTGTGACAAGCACCGCAAAGTCTTTATCTACACGGAGTTTGCCCACGAATGTCTCTCTCGCCCTCTTGAGGATGGCAGTCACCATAGCCTCCTTGATATGCTTCTGTCGGCGTGCCATATAAGCCACCTGCACTTTGTCGCCATCAAGTGCCCAAAGCGAGTTGCGCTCTGCCACAAACACAGGCTGACTACCGTCGTCAGGAATAAAACTGTTCTTGCCGTTAGCCTTGCGTCTAAAGGTGCCTTCCTGCAACTGCGTCTTGGTGTTGAGCTTATATGAAGATTCCGTCACTTTTGTCAAGAAGTCATCCCATGCCATTTCCTCCATGATGTCGATGGCAAGCATCTTCAGTGGATGAGTGTCCAACTTAAGTGACTTGAATATCTGTTTAAAGCTGAATGTCGTGTCCGGACTCTCTTGAAAGAAGCGTTGCAGAGCCTCGCCCAGCTGCTTCTTGTTCATTCTCTTTCCGCCTTTCTTTTTTCCCATAATTATTAAGATTTAATTGTTATTTTCTGCAAAGATAGTTATTATTTTCTGAATTTGTATCATTTTCTATTGTATTTTATAGAAAAATAGTAACTTTGCAAGCAAATTTTAATGTTATGAAAGAAAAAGACCGTGAAAAAAGCATATATCGGGTGACATTAGCGGGCAGTGCGGTGAACGTAGTATTGCTGGTGTTCAAGTTTGTCGCCGGATTCCTTGGAGGCTCTGCTGCCATGATTGCAGATGCAGTCCATTCGTTGTCGGATTTCATCACCGACGTGATAGTATTATTGTTTGTAAAGCTTAGTGCGAAACCCGAAGACAGCGACCATGACTATGGGCATGGCAAGTATGAGACACTCGCCACCTCGCTCATTGGTCTTGCCTTGATGTTTGTAGGCGTAATGATAATGTATAACGGGGTATGCAGTATTGCGTCGGCTATAATGGAAAATCCCCTACCCCAACCGGGAATGATTGCCTTGGCGGCAGCATTGGTGAGCATTGCCCTGAAGGAATGGGCATATAGGTTTACGGTAAAGGTGGGACGCAAGTGCGAGTCACAGGCTGTTATCGCCAACGCATGGCACCACCGCAGCGACGCCCTCTCTTCGATAGGTACGGCAGTGGGTATCGGCGGTGCTATCTTGCTTGGGGAGAAATGGGCAGTGCTCGACCCTATAGCAGCAGTGGTAGTGAGTGTATTCATCATTCGCACTGCATGGCAACTCACCAAACAGTCGGCAGGTGAACTGCTCGAACAAAGTTTGCCTGCTGATATGGAGCGCGAGATTGTGGATATCGTGGCATGCGAACCCATGACGAGCGAGGTGCACCATCTACGCACACGCCGCATTGGCAGTCATATAGCCATCGAGATGCACCTTAGGATGCCTGGTGACATCAGTCTATATGAATCTCATCAGCATGCCACTAACATCGAACAGAAACTACGCAAGCGTTTCGGAGCATCCACTCATATAGGTCTGCATGTGGAACCCCTGAAAATCAACGGCAAATATGTTGCACCTAAGAATAAGTGATGAGAGTTTTATTCATCCTCGTCATTCTATTGTCGTTGGCTTTGAATGTAAATGCCGAAACAGAATGGGAGAAATGGCTCGACGGCATAATGCTCGACGGGGATTATTCGGAGGATACCCACGAGGAACTATACGAGAATCTTCTTGAATTGCAGCGAAACGGAATAAATGTCAATTCCGCCACTCGCGAGGAACTGCTTGCATTGCCCTTTCTGAGCGAGCAACAGGTGATGGACATCTTGGAATACATACATTTTCATGGGGCATTGAAGTCAATCAACGAATTGATGTCCATCGAGTCGATTGACTACTCCACACGCCAACTCCTGCATGAGTTTCTTTATGCAGGAGATAAACCAGAAAAGGGATTTCCATCGTTGAAAAATATCATGACCTGGGGCAAAAATGAATTGTCGCTCTACACCAAGATTCCAACATACAAGAGAGTGGGAGATGCCTCGAATGGCGATTATATAGGCTATCCATACAAGTTTTGGGCACGCTATTCCTTCTCCTATGCCAAAAATGTGAGGATAGGAATAGTGGCTTCTCAAGACCCTGGCGAACCCTTTTTCTCGCAAAGCAACAAGTATGGTTTCGACCAGTATTCGGGCTTTATCCAACTAAATGGTTTGGGTCCTATTGAGTCGCTAATAGTGGGCCGATATAGCATTGCCGCCGGTATGGGACTTGTGATGAACAATAGTTTCAGTCTTGGTAAAACTGCTATGCTCCAGGATTTGGGAAGGCAGAGAAATGCCTTGCGTCCCCATACCTCAGCCTCCGAGAATGGATATATGCAAGGTGCTGCCGCCACTATTAGGTTGTCGGATGCCATCCGCATCACTCCCTTTTTCTCATATCGCAAGACCGACGCCACACTCAATATCGACGGATCGATTTCATCATTGATATATACCGGCTACCACCGCACAATATCCGAACTAAACAAGAAGAACAACACGTCATTAACAGCAAGTGGTATTAACGCGAGGTGGAATCACAAGGATTTTTCTCTTGGGGCAACGGCGGTATTCACTCATTTCAACCGACCTCTAAATCCCAACAAGTCGGCTGTATATAAGCAAATATATCCCGAGGGGAGCAACTTCTTTAATGCTAGCCTCAACTATTCGTGGCTTCATTATCCATTCAGTGTTAACGGTGAGACGGCAATCAATGCCAATGGGGCTATAGCCACAATGAACACTCTCGGTTGGCATATATCCCAATATGTGGAGATGTTAGGCATCTACCGATTTTATTCGTTTAATTATTACTCCTTGTATGCCAATGCCTTCAGTGAGGGAGGCAAGACACAAAACGAGAGTGGATTATATCTGGGAATGAGATGGCAACCGAAATATGGCATCGACATACAGGCTTATACCGACCTTGCCTATTTCGCCTGGCCGAGGTATGGAGTGTCGCAATCATCGTATGCCATAGATAATGTGGTGAGTGCATCATATAAGACAGGCAAATGGTTGTTATCCGGCAAATATCGTTTGCACTTAAGGCAGAAGGACTCAAATTTGGGTTACGTTCTTTCTTGGCAAACGGAGCACCGGTTGAGAATAGGTGCGGAATGGACAGGAGGCGGATGGACATCAAGGTCACAGTTGGACTTTACATCAGTCTCATACACCTCGGAGTCTTCCTCCTTGTCCCAGGGATTCATGATCACCGAGAACATCGGTTATGACAAAGGCAAATGGCAGATATTTGCCGGAGGAAAATACTTCAATACTGATGGCTACGACAGCCGCCTCTATTCTTATGAGCGTGCCATGCCCCACACCTTCTCCTTTCCCGCCTATTACGGTCATGGCATACGCTATTCACTTACTGCTGTATGGTCACCTTCCCCCACCCTGCAATTCAATGCCAAGGCCGGAATCACCGACTATTTCGATCGCTCCACCATCAGTTCAGGCCAACAGCAGATCAATGCCTCTTCGGCATGCGATATCGAAGTGGGCATGAGGTGGAGGTGGTAGGGCAATTCTTATGGGCAGAACAGTATTCCAGTTAATAATACATAAAAGTTACCTTTGGGTAATTTACCTTTGGGTAACTTTTTGTATATTTGCACCAGATTTGCAACATATGATGAATTTCAGCAACTTGCCAACTTGCCTCAATATAAAGATATGGAGGGGAAAATGCGCTCAGCATGGCAACAACAAGAGCATGTGTCTTATTGCTTTTATGGAAGCAAGAGAACAATGATGCTCGAGATATTCAACAAT
>JALFCW010000059.1 GCA_022771625.1 Prevotella sp. | reverse complement strand
CACCTTGGTGAAGTATTCCTTGTTGAAATTGCCCTGCAGCACCTTGCCATTCTTTAGGATCTGCTGGTCCTTGAGTTCCTTCTTTGTGCCGAACACAAACCATGCCGTGTGCAACTGCTTGTCCTGGGCACTGATAGTCTCACTCTTCTTGGCACTCTCGCTCGACAGGTTGCTCACGTTGGTGTTGAGATTGGCAATCTTCTCGTCCAGATCCATGATATGGATGTCCTTGGCGTCAAGTTCGGCGCGCAACTGCTGCAACTCCTTGTCCTTTTCCTCCAGTTGCAATGCTAGGCTCTCGATAGTCTTCTTGAGCTGTTCGCCATTGATACTGCTCTCGCGAAGCTGTGTTCTCAGTTTGTCGATGAGTTCACGGTTCTGCTGCATGGTCTGCCGTATAAACTGCATATTCTCGGCAATGCGTTGAGTGCGGTTGGCGCCTTCACCATCCCTTGCAACACTGATTCGACCCTCAGCCTGTCCGATTTCACGTAGTCCCTCTTCAATCTGATTGAATGTGGACATGATGTCATTAATCTCGTTGTCTTTCTGTGCAATCACCTTGTTGAGCGAGTCACGCTCTGCAGTGACTGCATTATCCACTTTCGACTTATTGTCTTGACACCCTGCCAAGGTTGCCAGACACAGAGATGCAATAATCAGTTTCTTCATATCTTATACTTTTAAATTATTCAATTTTCAATATTTCAATCTTCAATCTTTCCATCTTCAATCTTCAATTTTCAATCTTTCCATCTTCAATTGGTATTTGCTTTTCTTTCTTGGCATATCCTCCGAAGATTCTTCAACGGCGTTCTTCTCTGCCGCCACTGCCTCAGGGTCGGCACCACCCACTATCAACACAATCTCTCCACGGGGTTCCTGCTCGGTGAAATGCCCTGCGAGCGACTCAAGGGTGCCCCTCTGGCAATCCTCATGAATCTTGGATATCTCACGGCATACGCAAGCCTGACGCCCGCCACCGAACACCTCCGCCATCTGAGAGAGGGTCTTCACCAATCGGCGGGGCGACTCATAGAATATCATTGTGCGCAGCTCATTCCGCAACGACTCCAACTTGGTTTGCCTACCCTTTTTCTGTGGCAAAAAACCCTCGAAGGCAAAGCGGTCGCAAGGCATTCCACTCGTCACCAGTGCCGGAACAAATGCCGTTGCCCCCGGAAGTGTGAATACATCAATCCCTGCCTTGGCTGCCTCGCGCACAAGAAAAAAACCGGGATCGCTGATTCCAGGCGTGCCTGCATCACTTATCAAAGCGATGTTCTGCCCTCCCCTCAGTCGCTCAACGACAGATGCCGAGGTCTCGTGCTCATTAAACTTATGATGCGACATCAAGCGGTTTTCAATACCGAAATGCTTCAGCAGAACACCTGATGTACGGGTGTCCTCGGCCAATATCAGATCCACTTCTTTAAGTATCCTTACAGCCCTGAATGTCATATCCTCCATGTTGCCCACGGGGGTGGGAATGATGTATAATGTGCCCATATTGGCTACAAATGTACACAATTATTGGCAAAGTATCAAAAAAATCGGCAAAATCTTTGCAAATTTTAATTCCGTTTTGTAATTTTGCACCCAAAAGTCAGATAACTTAACATATATATAAGGAAATATGCTGGAAAAGACTATCACATTCGACCGCTTCGTGAGAGGTATGCTCATCACTTTACTGATTGGCGCCATATTGTTTGTGACTAACTACCTGAGCAGTGTATTGCTGCCCTTTTTCATCGCATGGCTGCTGGCCTACCTGCTCTACCCGATAGTGAAGTTTGTGCAAAACAGGTTGCACGTGCCGGGACGCGCATTATCCATCATCGTCACCCTATTGTTTGTCATCGGCGTGATTGCGGGAATCATCTATCTCATCATCCCCCCGATGATTGAGCAGTTTGAAAAACTAGGCGAATTGGTGACACGCTATCTCCACGAGACAACGCACATAAAAAACTTCCCGCTCGCCATCCGCAATTGGATTGACGAGAACGGCGGCGAGATACAGAAGTTTTTCGAGAACAAGGAGGTGACCGACGCCATCCGCAAGGCAATGCCGCGCCTTTTTGACGTAATCACCCAAACAGCCACCGTAATCATCAGTATCATCACGTCGCTGGTCACACTTATATACCTCTTCTTTATCCTTTTGGACTACGAGACACTCTCAGCAGGATTCATCAGGATGTTCCCCAAGAAGAGTCGCCCGTTCTGGCGCTCACTGATGGACGATGTAGAGACACAACTCGACAGCTACGTGCGTGGTCAGAGTCTTGTGGCCTTATGTATAGGTATTCTGTTCTGCATAGGATTCACCATTATCGGTTTCCCGATGGCCATCGGTCTTGGCATACTCATCGGTCTGCTGAGCCTTGTGCCCTACCTTCATGGCTTTGCCTTCATACCGATGATACTCCTATCAGCCCTTAAAGCAGTGGATACAGGCGAGAATTTCTGGATAATATTCGGTTCGGCAGTCATAGTGTTCGTTGTTGTCCAGGTCATCACCGACATGGTGCTCACCCCAAAGATTATGGGTAAGGCAATGGGACTCAACCCTGCCATTCTGTTGTTGTCACTGTCGGTATGGGGGGCATTGTTAGGATTTATCGGTCTCATCGTAGCCCTTCCTCTCACCACCCTTCTCATAGCATATTACAAGAGATATGTGGTGAAAGAAGAGGAAGAAAAGGACTTGGAAAGCGAAAATATGACAAAATCTACGCAAGAATAGCAAAAAAACGCTAAATAATTTGGTTATTTCAAAATTTATGCGTACCTTTGCACCGCTTTTTGACAAAAGAGCATTGCGATGACTCGCTAGCTCAGCTGGTAGAGCACAACACTTTTAATGTTGGGGTCATGGGTTCGAGCCCCATGCGAGTCACGAAAAAAGGAGTGGTTTTCATTAACCACTCCTTTTTCTTTTCCCCTTTGCCAGAAGTATCAGATGTACTTGGCTATTGTGGCAAGGCATACCTCGGCATTCACCGGCTTTGACAGGAAGTCGTCACAACCGGCAGCAAGAGCCTGGTCACGGTCGCTCTCGAAAGCATTAGCCGTAAGAGCAATAATGGGCATGTCGGGCTTATCCTTCTTTATTATCTTGGTAGCCTCAAGTCCATCCATCTCCGGCATCTTGATATCCATAAGTATGATTTCAAATCCACCCTTGGCTGCATAATCCACAGCCTCCTTTCCATTCTTCGCCCTGATGATATTGTAGTGCTTCTTGAGCAGGTAGCTCATCAAGATGAAGTTGCTGTCGTTGTCCTCTGCAATCAAAATTGTCTTCATAAGTCTATATTTATTAGTGATTATTATTTTTTCCATAATTTTGTCATGTCCTCGAGAGTCTTACCCTTGGTTTCGGGAACGAGACGCCATACAAAGAGGGCGGCAAGGATACAGATTACTCCATAGAGTCCATAAGTGAACCAGTAGCCAAGACTGTTGGCCATCGGCACGAATGATGTTGACACTATCCAGTTGAATATCCACTGGAAGGCTACGGCGATGGCAACTGCCTGACCACGTATGGTGTTGGGGAACACCTCGGCGATGAGCACCCAACAGATGGGGCCCCATGAGAACATGAACGAGGCTGAATATACCATAATAGATATCATACAGAGCAATTGCACATTGGGATTGCCGAAGGTGCATGCCACTCCGATAGCTCCGATAGCCATACCGAGCGAACCGATGATGAGAAGCGGTTTGCGACCGAGTTTCTCTACTGTGAAGATTGCCACACAGGTGAATCCGAGGTTGACGATACCATTGAAGACGGTGAGCATCATCGGATTGTCGAAGCCCATTGCCTCATAGATGCGTGGTGCATAGTAGAGCACGGCATTGATACCAACAGCCTGCTGGAATACTGAAAGCATTACTCCTACGAAAATACAGAGGAAACCGTAGGTCATAAGCTTTTCCTTCTTCTCGCTGACAGTATTCTTTATATCATCGAGGATTTCCCTTGCCTTGGCGGCTCCATTGATGCGGGCTAGAACACGCTCAGCCTTGTCGTCCTGACCGATAAGGGCAAGATAACGGGGGGTCTCGGGTACGAAGCAGATAAGGAGTGCAAAGAGTCCTGCTGGCACCATCTCAGAACCGAACATATATCTCCATCCTGTTTCAATAGCCCAGGCAGCCTCGCCGCCATTGAGTATCTGGTTCATTCCGTCGCCAATGCTCTGGATGACAGGAGCGACGTGATCGCCGAGAATGAAGAAATTGACGAAATACACAACCAACTGACCAAAGATAATGGCAAACTGGTTCCATGAAACAAGCATACCACGTATATTGCTAGGTGCAATCTCACCGATATACATAGGACAAACGGCAGAGGCGAGACCTACGCCGATACCACCTATCACGCGATATATATTAAAAACGATAAGCAAGGTGAGATTGGGTTCACCCTTTGCCAATACCATTGTCTCGGGACACATCGAACCCCATGCCGAGATGAAGAACATCACTCCGGCGAAGATGAGCGAACGCTTGCGCCCCCAATTAGAGGCCAATAGTCCTGAGATAGCCGAACCGATAATACAGCCTACCAAGGCACTCGAACTGGTAAATCCATGCCAGAAATCAGTATAAACGAAGTCGCTGGCACCCATAAAAAATGCCTGTAATCCCTTTTCGGCTCCCGATATCACAGCAGTGTCGTAACCGAATAAAAGGCCACCTAACACGGCAACCATTACAATAGAAATTAGGTAGGCTTTGCTACCTTGGTCTTTTTGTTCCATAAGCTTTTTTAGTAGTAACGTTATTAAATTCGGCACAAAATTACTAAAAATATCTGAAATTACTTGCATAAAAGGAAATATTTAACTAATTTTGTCGCAACATTAGCTAAAACCTACTGTAAACGTAATGAAAAGAAGACTACTAACATGCGCTATCGCAGCGGCTTCTGTGATGGCAGCAGGTGCCCAGACCAATGTCTTGGACATCAACACCAAAAAAGCCGGAGCTAAGATTCAGGACACTATGTATGGCCTGTTTTTCGAGGACATTAACTATGCCGCCGACGGAGGTCTGTACGGTGAGCTTGTGAAAAACCGTTCATTTGAATTCCCCCAAAGTTTTATGGGTTGGCAAGTATTCGGTGACGTCAAACTTAAGGATGATGGTCCGTTTGAGCGTTGTCCGCACTATGTTGTGCTGGGTGCGCCCAACCACCAAGAGCGCCGCACGGGTATCCAGAACGAGGGTTACTTCGGTATCGGAGTTGTTAAGGGCGAAGACTATCGCTTCTCGGTATGGGCAAAGGCTCCAAAGGGTAATGCCACCATCCGCGTGCAGCTTATCGACCAGTATTCTATGGGCGAGCACCAAGAGTTTGTGGAGCAGACACTCGACATCACTTCTGCCGAATGGAAAAAGTATGAGATTGTGCTGAAGTCGCCCGAAACACAGAAGAAGGCCAACCTGCGCATCTTCCTCAAAGGAGAGAATCCCGTATGCCTTGAGCACGTGAGCCTCTTCCCCGTCAACACATTCAAGAACCGCGAGAACGGTCTGCGCCGCGACGTGGCCCAGGCTCTTGCCGACGTGAAACCGGGACTGCTGCGCTTCCCTGGCGGATGCATCGTGGAGGGAACAGACTTGGAGACTCGCTACCAGTGGAAGAACACTATCGGACCGGTGGAGAACCGTCCGCTCAACCAGAACCGTTGGGAGCACACCTTCGACTATCGCTATTATCCCGACTACTATCAGAGCTACGGATTGGGATTCTTTGAGTTCTTCCAGTTCTCTGAGGATATAGGTGCAGAGCCTCTGCCAGTGCTCAACGTGGGTATGGCATGCCAGTTCCAAAACTGGGACAAGGAGTGCGCACATGTGCCTATGGACCAGCTCGACCCATATATCCAGGACTGCCTCGACCTCATCGAGTTTGCCAATGGCGACGTGAACACGACATGGGGAAAGAAGCGTGCTGAGATGGGACACCCCGAACCATTCAACATGAAATACATCGGTGTGGGCAACGAGCAGTGGGATACCTTATATTATAAACGTCTCACCCCGTTTGTGAAGGCTATACGTGCCAAGTATCCCAACATCAAGATTGTAGGCACCAGCGGTCCCGACTCTGAGGGCAAAATGTTTGAACTGGGATGGCAGGACATGAAGAAGCAGAAGGCCGACCTCGTTGACGAGCACTTCTATCGCCCAGAGTCATGGTTCCTCAACAGCGGACTGCGTTATGAGAACTACGACCGCAAGGGTCCGAAGGTGTTTGCAGGAGAATATGCATGCCACGGCAAGGGCAAGAAGTGGAACCACTACGAGGCTTCAATCCTCGAGGCTGCCTTCATGACCGACATGGAGCGCAATGCCGACGTGGTGTATATGACTGCTTATGCCCCGCTTTTGGCGCATGTTGACGGATGGCAGTGGAGACCCGACCTGGTATGGTTTGACAACACAGAGATGTTCAAGACCGTGAGCTACTATGTTCAGCAGATGTATGCTAAGAACAAGGGTACCAATGTGCTGAAACTGACAATGGACGGCAAACCAGTTGCTGGTCAGGAAGGACAGAACGGACTGTTTGCGAGTGCTGTGCTCGACGCTAATGCCAATACTGTTATCGTGAAGGTGATCAACACTGGCAAGACTGCTCAGAACATCAGTCTCAACCTTATTGGATTAAAGGGTGAGAAGACTGCCAAGACCATCACTCTCAACCATAATGGTATGGATGATGAGAATTCTATCGAGAATCCCAACAAGATTGCTCCTGTAAATGGAAGCGTGAAGTGTGAGGCTGGAAAGAAGAACACTGTTCTCAACGATGTCATTCAGCCAATGACATTCCGTCTTTACACCATTGAGAAGTAAAGGACTTTGCTTAATATAAAATAAAAAGAGGTGCCACAATTTGTTGACACCTCTTTTTATTTAATGCTTACGTTGTTCTCGTTTTGCCCAAATTATTACATATATCCCAGTAACTATTGTGAGCCCCAATACTATCTGCAAAAAATTAACTAAATTCATATCTTTATTATTTATTACTACTAATCTTTATTAAGAAAAAGCCTAATATTACTATTAATTTTTGCACTCATATCTTACATATTACTTTTATTTTGCTTGCAAAAATAAGCATTATTCATTGATTATCCAAACTTTTCCTCACTTTTTTGCAAAAATAACGGTAGAAATGATTTTTTTTTTGTAATTTTGTCGCCAAATGTACATATAAGAAAAGATATGACCGTTATAGAACTACTCAATAAGAACAAGGACGAGAGACATTTCTCATTCGAAGTGCTGCCACCGCTGAAAGGCACTGGCACCGACAAACTGTTTGCCACCATAGACAAGATGAAGGAGTTTAATCCCCTATTCATCAATATCACCACGCATCACAGCGAGTTCGTGTATAAACAGTTGGACAACGGACTGCTGCAGCGCAACAGAGTGAGACGACGCCCTGGCACCATTGCTATTGCCGCCGCCATTCAAAACAAATACGGCATACCGGTGCAACCGCACATTATATGCAGTGGAGCAACTGTGGAGGACATCGAATACGAACTTCTCGACTTGCAATTCCTCGGTATATCCAACCTATTGCTGCTGCGTGGCGACAAAGCCAAGGAAGACAGCAGGTTTATACCCACACCTGGTGGACATGAGCACACCACCGACCTCATTCGTCAGGTGAACCGGTTTAACGAGGGATTCTTTGCCGATGGCACTCCTATAAAATGTCCGGGGGAGAAGTTTGACTTTGCCGTGGCTTGCTATCCTGAAAAGCACGACGAGGCGCCCAACCTTGAGATGGACATGCAATATCTGAAGGAGAAGCAGGACTTGGGTGCTGAATATGCTGTGACGCAACTTTTCTACGACAACAACAAATACTTCGAGTTTGTGGAGAAGGCAAGGGCTATGGGCATCACCATGCCTATTATCCCCGGCATTAAGCCGTTTGCCAAACTGAGTCAACTAACGGTAGTGCCAAAGACGTTCCACTGCGACATCCCGCAGGAATTAGCCTTGGAGGCTGTGAAATGCAAAACCGACGAAGAGGCAAAACAGTTGGGCATTGAGTGGGCAACGCAGCAATGTAAGGAACTGTATGCACACGGGGTGAACAACATTCACTTCTACACAGTTTCGGCGGTGGATGCCGTGGCGGAAGTGGCGAAGAGACTATTATAGAATTAAAATATTAAAAAATTAAAATATTAAAGAAACAACGTTCGACAAAGTCAATTAAAAAATTAAAGAATTGAAATATTGAAGAGGAACGAGGTTATAGGACAGGAACAGGTGTGGCAGAGACTGACAGAGATGGTGAGAGAAGACCGTCTGCCTCATGCCATGATGCTCTGCGGCCCACAAGGTTGCGGAAAGATGGCTATCGCCCTGGCCTTCGCCTCTTATCTGCTATGCCAAAACCGCAAGGGACGAAATGATGCCTGCGGCGAATGTGCTCAATGCAAGATGACAGAGAAATGGGGACATCCCGACCTTATCTTCTCCTACCCCACCATCAAGACACCCTCGATGGGCAGCGAACATAAACCTGTCAGCGAGGACTTTGCCAAGGAATGGCGCAACATGATATCACGCTCACCATACTTCAACATCGAACAATGGATGAAGGAAATTGGCGCGGAAAACCAGCAGGCTATCATAACTGCCGGAGAAAGCGATGAACTCAACCGCAAACTGAGTCTCAAATCCAGTCAGGGAGGATATAAGGTGTCGATAATATGGCTGCCGGAAAGAATGAACATCGAGTGCGCCAACAAGATTCTAAAACTCATAGAGGAACCGCCATCGCAAACCGTATTCATTATGGTGAGCGAGGAACCCGAAAAGCTCATTGAGACAATACGAAGCCGAGTGCAACGCATTGACGTGAAAAAGATAAGCACTGAGAGTATCAGTGAGGCACTCATCAATAGATATGGCATAGGCGAGGACGACGCCATGCGACTGGCACGATTATCCAACGGCGACTGGATAACTGCAGTGGGCGAACTGACTGCCGACGGGGAGAACAAGGAGTTTCTCGCCGACTTCCAATCGCTCATGCGACTTGCATACCAGCGCAACGTGAGGGAACTAAAGCACTGGAGCGAAAACATCAATTCATACGGCAGGGAAAAACAGAAGAGATTTCTAACATTCTTCCTGCGCCTTGTAAGGGAAAGTTTCATGTACAATTTCCAACAACCTGACCTGTCGTACATGACTGCCGACGAAGAAGCCTTCACATCAAAATTCGCGAGATTCGTCAATGAGAACAACATCCTGCAGATTAACGAACTCGCCAACAAGGCATTGAGGGACATCGGGCAGAATGCCAACGGCAAGATAGTATTCTTCGACATGGCGCTGCAGATGATTGTGCTTTTAATACAGAAGAAATAAATAAGACAATTAGGATTTATAATAATATATATGGACATTAATAATAAAGAATTTAAAATATGCTGCTCCACCGATCGTGGTCTATGCCATAGGGCAGTGGGACGACAGGACAAGCAGCTGAACACCTACGACTGGTTGGCCGATGTGCCAGGCAATGCTGAATCCACCGACCTCGTCGAGGTGCAGTTTAAGCATACACGTAAGGGATACTATCACAATGTCAACAATCTCGACCTCAAAAAGGGAGATATTGTTGCAGTGGAGGCTAACCCAGGTCATGACATCGGTGTGGTGACACTTACCGGACGATTGGTGAAACTGCAGATCAAGAAAGCCAACCTAAAGTCGGCTGACGACATCAGGCGTATCTATCGCATTGCCCGCCCCACCGATATGGACAAATACCACGAAGCTAAGAGCAGGGAGCACGGAACAATGATACAGAGTCGCCAGATAGCAAAAGACCTCGGACTGCAGATGAAAATAGGCGACGTGGAATATCAGGGCGACTGCAATAAGGCTATATTCTATTATATTGCCGACGAGCGCGTGGATTTCCGACAGCTCATCAAGGTGCTTGCCGACACATTCCACGTGAGGATTGAGATGAAACAGATTGGAGCCCGTCAGGAGGCTGGACGCATTGGCGGTACAGGACCTTGTGGGCGCGAGTTGTGCTGTGCCACATGGATGAAGAACTTCGTAAGTGTGAGTACCAATGCCGCACGTTTTCAGGACATTTCACTCAATCCGCAGAAGTTGGCAGGAATGTGTGCAAAACTCAAGTGCTGCCTCAACTACGAGGTGGACGACTATGTGGAGGCAAGCAGAAAACTGCCAAGCCGGGAGATTGTTTTGCAAACACAGGATGCTGATTATTATATGTTTAAGTCGGATATTCTCGCAGGACTCATCACCTACTCTACCGACAAGAATATTGCTGTGAATCTTGAGACGATTACTGCAGAGAGAGCCAAGGAGATAATCGAAATGAACCGCAATGGTGAGAAACCGTTGTCGTTGATGAAAGACGGTCAGGTACGCGAGACAAAGAAACATGTCGATTTGCTTGCAGGAGGAGACCTCTCCCGATTTGATAAGGCCAAGAAGAAGAAAAAGAAGAAACCCAACAACGGCAACAAACCACGCCCCGAGGCCAGTCAGCAACAACAGCAACAACAGCAACAGCAGCAACAGCCCAAGCAAAGGCCACAACATCCAAAGAAACCAAGAAGACAGCACCAAGATGCCCAGGAACAGAAATAACTACATATTCAGCCTTTTTATTACGGTTGCCACGATCTTAGTATCGTGCAACCGTAAAACGGTTTATGACCACTACGAGCATACACCATTGACAGGATGGGAGAAAAACGACACTCTCATCTATCGTATGCCCGTATTTGACAAAGGGGGTGACTACTCTGAGATTCTTGGAATGCGTATCAGCGATAATTATCCTTTCACCTCGATATGTATCATCGTTGACAACACTATTATACCCAAGGGCAACCCATTGAATTTATCCACGCAAAGCGATACTATTACATGCAGTCTCTTCGACTCCGACGGTAGTATTAAGGGCGACGGGGTGAGCATCTTCCAATACAGAAACCACGTCAAGAATATATCCGTTGAAGAGGGCGACTCGTTGGAGGTACGTGTGCGTCACAACATGAAACGCGAGATTCTTAATGGTATCTTGGACATCGGAATACTGCTTAACAAGAAATAAACCATCAGCGGCGCGACATCTCTCTGTTGGCATCGATACGCAAGAAGATAAACAACAGGAAAGTGAATCCCCACAACGACGAACCGCCATAGCTGAAGAACGGCAAGGGAATACCAATGACGGGAGTTAATCCAAGAACCATTCCAACATTGATAAACAGGTGGAAAAGGAATATCGACACCACCGAGTAACCATATACCCTACCAAATCGCATCGGTTGGCGCTCGGCAAGATGAATGAGACGCAATATCAATGCCAGGAATAACAACAATACTGCAGATGAACCAAGAAATCCCTCCTCTTCACCCACTGTACAGAAGATAAAGTCGGTGTCTTGTTCGGGCACAAACTTCAGTTTTGTTTGTGTACCATTGAGAAAACCCTTTCCCTCAAGTCCACCCGAACCAATGGCAATCTCACTCTGGTGGACATTGTATCCAGCACCCGCAAGGTCCTCATCGAGACCGAGCAACACATTGATTCTCACCCTCTGGTGGGGCTCCAAAACATTATTCAGCACATAGTCGGCTGAATAGAAGAAAAGAACCGACCCTATTGTGAAGATCAATATGTAATAATAGTTTTTTATTCTTGACCCCAATCCATTCCACAGCAACCATAGGCAAAGGATAATGGTTAAAATAATCTGTACCCACACGACATCAAACGGTATGACGTATTCAGAGAAAAGCAACGACAGTATGGTTATGCCCAGCGAATACCCCAATATGAGCCATGCCTCGCGGCGTGCCTTGCAATAGATATACACCATTCCGGCTGTGAATATCTGCACTAACAACAAAACGACGAATTTTCCCACCGACGTGGGGGTGTCCATCAGCATCACCTCCTCAAAACGTATGCCGACGACAAAGTATATCACCATAGCGACTCCTGTGAACAATACGCTGCCCGGCATTCCCTCACGATAGAACATCAGGAAAAAGGAGAGATACACAAGAGCCGAACCGGTCTCTTTCTGCAATACTATGAACATCATAGGCACGAACACCACGGCAAGGGCTGTGGCGAAATGCCGCATATTGTGGACCGTGAATCCATACACACTCATCACCTTGGCAAGCGCAAGAGCAGTGGCAAACTTGGCAAACTCAGCCGGTTGGAGTCGCAACGGACCGAGTACAAGCCACGACCTCGACCCCTTGATCTGATGGGGATTGAATATCGTGACAAAAAGCAACAACAACAGTGCGGCATAGATGATATAGGCAAAGGTGTCGTAGAAACGGGAATCGAGCATCAGAATCACGAAGCCTAGACACATCGACGTGCCTATCCATATTATCTGCATTCCCGAACGTGTGTCGAGACTTAAGATATCGGTGTCGCCATAGGAATAGCTGGCACCACAGACGCTTATCCATCCGAATGCCAACAATGCCACGTAGATGGCCACTGTCCACCAGTCGATAGAGCGAAGTACGCTCGGCTGCTTATCTGATTGTCGTACCATAAGAGATATGTCTATGTTGGAATTCGTCGGCTTTCTTCTTCGACTCTTCCGACAGTTTTCCGTGAATATACTGTTCCATTATCAATCCTCCAAGAGGCACACCATAGTCGGCGCCCCATCCTCCGTTTTCCACATACACAGCCACGGCAATCTTTGGATTGTCCATCGGGGCAAAGCCCATGAATACGGAGTGGTCGTGACCACGGTTTTGCGCCGTACCGGTCTTGCCGCATGCCATGAAGTCATAACGTCCCAAGGCACGGCATGTACCACCGAGCACCGAGGCTCTCATTCCCTGCACCACATAGTCGTAGGCTTTCTTGGTGGCCTTGGTGTAGTGGCGGCGGGTGTAGGTGGTGTCGAGGGGTTCACCTTGCACCTTCCTAACCACATGGGGCACATAGTAATAACCGCGATTGGCAATCGTAGCACCCAAATTGGCTATCTGCAACGGGGTGGCGTTCACCTCGCCCTGACCGATTGATATACTGATGATGGTGAGACCGTTCCACGATCCGCGATAGGCCTTGTCGTAGAACTCGGCATTGGGGATGAGTCCGCGCTTCTCTCCCGGGAGGTCGATACCCAACTTATATCCGAATCCCATGCTCACCATATAGTCGCGCCACGTGTTCATGGCATTCTGCACACTGCCATACTTCGAGCGGTTGCCTATCATATAATAGAGTCCCCAACAGAAGAAGGCGTTGCACGAGGTGCTAAGTGCCGGCACTATCGACAAGGGGGAGGCATGGCCGTGACAACCCACATGCAGACCGCGGAAATAGAATCCGTGGGAGCAACCGAAGGGTGTTGACGGTGAGATGATATTCTCCGACAGGAAGGTGAGGCCTTGGGTTGTCTTGAATGTCGAACCTGGGGGGTATTGTCCCATGATACTTCGGTTGAGCAGTGGTTTCATGGGGTCGTTACTCAGTCGGCGGTGGTTTTTGCTCCTCGCCCGTCCCACCATTATTCGTGGGTCGTAATTGGGCGACGACACCATGCACAGCACCTCGCCCGTCGAAGGCTCGATGGCAACGATACTGCCTATTTTTCCCTCCATAAGTCTTTCGCCGAGAGCCTGCAGGTCGTAGTCGATGGCGAGGGTGAGGTTTTTTCCTGGCACGGGGCGCTTGTCGAGTGCTCCGTTCTGATAGCTGCCCTGTATTCTTCCGTGGGCGTCGCGCAACAAGATCTGTACACCCTTTTCTCCCCTAAGCTGCTTCTCGTATTTTCGCTCCACACCGAGTTTGCCAATATAGTCACCTGGCTGATAGTATTCATCCTCCTCGATGTCGGCAGGCGACACCTCCGCCACATCACCAAGAACATGTGCCGCCACGGGATATTGGTATTGGCGTATGCTTCGGCGCTGGATATATACTCCGGGGAAGCGGAACATCTTCTCGTGGAATATACTGAAGTCCTTATCGGACAACTGACTCATGAAGAGCTGTTGGGTGAATCGTGAGTATCCGGGATTCTTCGAGCGGTCTTTTATCGTCTCCATCCTCTTGTCGAACTCCTCCTTGGTGATATTAAGGGCATTGCAGAATTCGAGGGTGTCGAGACGGTTCTTGGCCTCGTTGATGACTATCATCACGTCGTAGGACGGTTGGTTGAACACGAGCAACTTTCCGTTGCGGTCGGTGATTACGCCACGCGAAGGATAGTCGATTTTCTTGAGAAAGGCATTAGAGTCGGCATTCTTCTTATAGTCATCACTCATAATCTGAAGCGTGAAAAGCCTCAGAATATATACGACAACGATGAAGATAGCCACTCCACCGATGACGTATTGCCTGTTCTCTAATCCATAGTCCTTCACTGCTTCCTTACGCTTTCAATTGTGAGTATTATCACCAACGAAATCAGTGCACTGCCCAATATCTGCGCAATCCACTGTGAGAAATTAAAGAAACTGAAGGTCTCGAGCGTGAAGAACACCAAGCAGTAGAACAAGGTGAGCATAGAGGCAAAAAAGGTAAACTTTCCGTAACCGAGGGTCTTTAGCGACGGAGTGAGGTTGTCGGCAGCATCCCGCTGAATAAACAATTCCAAGAAATATGGCTGCACTACTCCGATAAGAGTGAGCGATGCTGCTGCCACTCCGGGGGTGTTCGACAGAATATCGATAGTCAATCCCAGGGCAAAGCTCCATAGTAATGATCCCCATTTGGGATAATTACGCTGAAGTTTTATGATTATGTATATATATATAAGAGGTGTAGCGCAACCAAAAAGATGGATGCGGTTGAACACGAATGCCTGTGCCAAGCAAAGCACGACAAAGAAACCTAATTGTCTAAAAAAGTCTATCGTCATCTCTGTTTTTCCTTCCTTGCTGTTATTCCTTACCTGCTGTCATTCCTTGTTGCCCCTTGACAATGAGTCGCGTGCTGCCTCCATTAGTCTCGTGCGCTCGGCTATTCCCTTGTCGCTTATCACGCACACGTCGCGCACGTTGCCGAAGTCGGTGGTCAACTGCACCTTGAGCCTGTACGACAGACCGTCGCGCGAGTTATACACCTCGATGATCTTACCAACGAGTACACCAGGGGGGAATATCGATGAATATCCGCTTGTCTCAACCCAATCGCCACGCTTAAACTTAGCATGCCTTGGCACATCCTCCACATAGGCTATATTGGCGTCGCCGCCTTGCCATTTCAGGTAGCCGAAATAACCACGTCGGCGTATGGCACAGCTGATGCGGGAGTGATAGTTGAGTACAGGCATTACAACGGAATAGTGGTCGGAGACAAGATACACCACTCCCACAACACCATTGCCACATGCCACACCCATGTCTTTCTCCACACCGTCCTTGCTTCCACGGTCGATGGTCATGAGGTTGTCGTTGCGGTCAACGGAGTTGCTTACCACCTTGGCAGGTATCAGCTTGTATCTGCTCAAGAATTCCAGTTCATTGCGCTCAGCTATCGTTGTGTCTTTTGTCAGGTCGTAGTACAACCGCGAAAGTTGGTTTACCTGACGCTCAAGATAGAAATTGCGCAGCGTGAGGTCTTTGTTGACCTTGGTGAGCGAGAAGAACGACTCTACGGAAGATTCAAGTTCGTATAACTTTCCCACTACGGCGTTGGCCGACGTAAACCACACACTGCCCTGATAGCTGTTGAACTGGAAGAGCAGCACGAAACTGATGACTTCGAGCACTGCAAACAACAGCCAATGATAGTACTTCGATAAAAATTCGAGTAGGTTGCGCATTTTTATCTCATCAGGAATGAGAATCTGTCAACGTTCTTCAATGCTATACCTGCACCCTTAGCCACACTGTGGAGCGGGTCCTCGGCGATGTGGAACGGAATGTTGATCTTGTCCTGCAGACGCTTGTCGAGTCCGCGGAGCAAGGCACCGCCACCACTGAGGTATATACCATTCTTGACGATATCGGCATAGAGTTCGGGAGGTGTGTTCTCAAGTGCTGAAAGTACGGCGTTCTCAATCTTTGCCACAGTCTTGTCGAGACAGTGGGCAATCTCCTGATAGCATACGGGCACCTCCATCGGAAGGGCTGTGATACGGTTAGGACCATGAACAATGTAGTCCTCGGGAGCCTCGTCGCCAAGGTCGGTGAGGGCTGAGCCCACATGTATCTTGATACGCTCTGCCATACGCTCGCTCACCTTCACATTGTGCTGGCGGCTCATGTATTCCTGTATGTCGGCGGTGAGATCATCACCGGCAATACGGATGGAGTTGTTGCTGACGATACCTCCGAGCGAGATGACTGCAATCTCGGTAGAACCACCACCGATATCCACAATCATATTGCCCTCGGGAGCCTCAACATCAATACCAATACCGATGGCGGCAGCCATTGGTTCGAAGATAAGATAAACGTCACGTCCGTCGGCATGCTCGGCTGAGTCGCGCACGGCACGCAGCTCCACCTCGGTAGAGCCAGAGGGCACACCGATTACCATACGAAGTGAGGGGGAGAAGAGGCGGCTGCCGGTGTGAACCATCTTGATGAGTCCGCGCATCATCTGCTCGCAGGCAGAGAAGTCGGCTATCACACCATCGCGAAGCGGACGGATGGTACGGATGTTGGCATGCTCCTTCTCATACATCATCTTTGCCTTCTCACCCACGGCAATCATCTTGTCGGTGCGGCGGTCGAGGGCAACAACCGATGGCTCGTCAACCACAATCTTGTCATCAGAGATGATGATAGTGTTGGCTGTTCCGAGGTCCATCGCTATTTCTTGTACGAATGAAAAAAATCCCATAGAGAACTTTAATTCTTTAATCTTTTAATCCTTTAATTCTTCACAAACCATCCATGTATTGCGGTGTCGTAGTGGCTGCTCACACCGAAGGCACGCTCGGCAAACATCTTGCGGTCCTCGATGTCGGTGGCGGCACCCTTCTTGTTGAGGATGTCGAGCAACACGCCGTACTCAGCCTTACTGGGCACGATAACAACATCCTTGAAATTCTTTGCTCCAGCACGGATGAGCGAAATACCGCCGATATCTATCTTCTCGATGATGTCGGCCTCTGATGCTCCGCTTGCCACGGTGTCCTCGAATGGATAGAGATCAACGATGACAAGGTCGATCTCGGGAATCTCATACTGCTTCATCTGCTCCTGGTCGCCCTCATTGTCGCGACGTCCGAGAATACCTCCAAACACCTTCGGGTGGAGAGTCTTCACTCTGCCACCGAGGATTGAAGGGTATGTAGTGACATCCTCCACCTTCTGGCACTCATATCCGAGTGACTCGATAAACTTCTGTGTACCACCTGTCGAGAGGAATTTCACACCTTCTTCATTGAGCTTCTTCAGCAGCTCGTCCAATCCATCCTTGTGGAAAACCGATACCAATGCGGTCTTAATCTGTTTCTTTTCAGCCATAAATATAACGTTATATATATAATATGTGTATTTTAGGCTGCAAAATTACAAAATTCCAATGATATAACAAGCAAAAAAGTGTTTTTTTTCCACTTCTTGCTTGTTTTTCTTGTCATTGGTCAGTTTTTACAATGCGGACACACTCCCTTTATCACATATTCCGCCTCCTGCATTTCAAATCCGTCGGGCAATTCGACGATGGGTATCTGATAGTCTTCAAGGCAATATGTCTGCCCGCATTTCATGCATGTGAAGTGTATATGATTGAGGTGACTGCTGTTGATGCAACGGCACACACAGTACTTTTGCTGACCGGTGCCATCGTCTATCTCATGCAGCAGTTGGTGATCGGTGAAAAGACGCAGTGCACGGAAGATGCTCGACCTGTCCATATGGGGCATCAGTTCCTCCATATCGCTGAGGGTAAATGTCTCCTGTTGCCTTACGGCCTGTTCCCACACGAGTATTCTCACTGCCGTGGGTTTCACTCCGTGTTCTGCCAAATGTTCCTCTATTTTTTCCATGGGTACAAAATTACTGCTTTTTTCTCAATTACGCAAATATAATACGCGATTTCTATCTTTTTGAACACTGACTTAATAATGAAAACTCTGTGACTCCGTGTCTCTGTGTTCTATTATTAATCCCGCCCTCATCGCATTGACCACGGCCACAACCATCACCCCAACATCCGCAAACACCGCCAGCCACATATTGGCCATGCCCAAAGCCCCGAGCACCAGGCACACCGCCTTCACCCCGAGCGCAAGCACGATATTCTGCCAAACTATGTCCAATGTGCGTCGCGACACCCTCATCGCCGTGTCTATCTTCATCGGGTCGTCGTCCATTAGCACCACATCGGCAGCCTCTATCGCCGCGTCACACCCCAATGCGCCCATAGCTATACCTATGTCGGCACGCCTCAACACGGGAGCGTCGTTGATACCGTCGCCCACGAATGCCACTACCTCCCCGGCCTTGGCCTCAGCCATCACCGCCTCCATCCTGTTCACCTTGCCCTCAGGCAGCAGTTCGCTATATATCCTGCTGATACCCAGCTCCCCGCCAATCTTCTCGGCCACCTCGCGCCTGTCGCCGGTCATCATCACTATCTCCCCCACTCCATTACTGCGGAGTGCATCGATAGCCGGACGCGAATTGACCTTCGCCTTGTCCTCGCGGTCGATATTGCCCTCGGTTAGCGTGCCTGTTTTGTCGAACACTACTGTCTTCACCTTCGACAGCATCTCCAGATAACGGCTGCCCTTGACAAGAATGCCCAACCGGCCCACACCGCCTATTCCGGCGAAGAACGTGAGCGGGATGCTCACAACCAGGGCACAGGGACAGGAGATGACGAGGAAGGTGAGGGCACGGTATAACCATGTCATGAACGTGTCGCCGAGGGGAGCACCCATGCCCACGGTGCAAACAAGTGTTGGCACGACGGCAAGGGCAAGGGCTGAATAGCACACTATCGGCGTATATACCCTCGCAAAACGTGATATGAAATTCTCTGAACTCGACTTGTGACTGCCGCTCTCCTCCATAAGCTGCAATATACGGCTGGCGGTGGATTCGCCAAACTCCTTCGTTGTCTTTATCCTCAGCGTGTCGCCCATATTCACGCAACCGCTGAGTATATCGTCGCCTACACCGACTGTACGTGGCACCGACTCGCCCGTCAATGCGGCGGTGTTGAGCATCGACTCGCCATCCACCACCACTCCGTCGATGGGCACCTTCTCGCCTCGCCTCACCACAATCTCCATACCTATGCTCACCTCCTCGGGGCGCGTCTTCACAATGTTTCCCTCGCGCTCGATATTGGCATAGTCGGGACGTATATCCATCAATGCCACTATGTCGCGCCTGCTCTTGCCCACGGCATAGCCCTGAAACAACTCGCCCACCTGGAACAGCAACATCACGGCGATGGCCTCGTTGTAGTCGCCCGAACCGCTCACAAGTGCCAAAGCAAAGGCGCCGATGGTGGCGATGGCCATGAGGAAGTTCTCGTCGAACACCTCGCCATGCACGATTCCCTCAACTGCCTCATGAAGAATGTCATATCCTATTATTATATACACAACGAGGAATGAGGCAAAGCGCCACCATCCCCCAATTGCCACGACGTTGAGTGCCACGGTGACCACTATAGCCACAGCTATTCTCATCAGCATCGTCTTACTTACCGCCCCGCCCGAGCCATGCCCGTGGGAGCAGCTGTGTCCTGTATTACAGCAGCCATGTCCTGACTGTCGGCTGCTATGTCCCCTCTGTCGGCTGCTATTCCGCCCGTTGTTTTCTAAGTTGCTCATGTCTTTTCCTTGATTTTGGGTGCAAAGGTATGGAAAAGTATTTGCAACTCAGTCGCAAAGATTATTTACTACTCTGAGAACTTGCCAATGTGCACATTCTCCCACTTGAGATTGTCCTCGTTTTGGGGCTTACGCTCGTCGGCCTTATGACCAAATGCCACGATGCAAAGCACACTGTAGTTGGCAGGAATATTCAGTATGCCGCGTATCACCTCGTCGGCAGGTGTTCCGTCGTCAAGACCGCGTGCACGCATCTGCACCAAGCACGAACCCAATCCGAGTTCCTCTGCCTGATATTGCATCGACACTGCCGCTATCGAGCCGTCCTCCACCCAGCAATCATTGCGCATGGGGTCGCCAAGTACTGCCACTGCAAGGGGAGCTCCTTTCATAAACTGCGAACCGAGATTCTTTGCATCCGCCAATTTCTCGATGTCCGTCTTGTCATCCACGACTACAAACTGCCATGCCCTCTGGCTCTTCGACGTGGGCGACATCAGTGCCGCACGCATTATCAACTGCACGTCCTCGGGGCTAATCTCTTCCTCAGTAAACTTTCTGTGGCTCCTTCTGAGCCTCACCAAATCCTTAAATTCTGTCATATCTCTTACTAATCAATTAATATTCAACTGCAAAATTACATCTTTTCCTCCGCATGCAAGACGGAATAACCAACATTTATTGTTAAAAAAGCACAAATATCCCCTCCCTCCTTTCATTATTTTTACCCTGCGATGGAGTAAAACATGAGTTATGGGAGAGGTATACCACGTTACCCTTGATGTCTTAACATACCAATCCATCAATGCTATTTGTAACTGCGGATTCTTTGTATAATAAGCAAAAGCAATGAAAAAAAGGAGTTACGGAAACCGTAACTCCTTATCTTTTCAAGTAGCGGGGGTGGGACCCGAACCCACGACCTCCGGATTATGAATCCGACGCTCTAACCAGCTGAGCTATCCCGCCATTGCTTGTTTGCGGGTGCAAAGGTACTACATTTTTATTAAACTACCAAACTTTTTAGGGAAAAATTTTCTCATTTCGATTTTTTTTTGTATTTTTGTGCCGTAAAAACGCTAAAAACGATGAGTAAGACCAAAATTTGTATCGATTATCCACTCTCAACCAAATCACACAGCATTGTGTGGAACCTTATTGGACACGCACACGGACTGTCGAAATGGATAGCCGACTATGTTGAAGAAAACAACGGCACACTCACATTCAAGTGGGGCGAGGTGTGGACACAACAAGACGTGAGGACCTCCGAGGTAATAGGGATGGAGGAAAACCACTTCATACGCCTGAAATGGGATGTCAACGAAGACGACAACGACTATTGGGAGATGAGAATAGAGAAAAGTGACTTCAGCGGCAAGCTCTCTCTGATTATCACCGACCATGTGGATGACGACGATGTTGACTACATGAAAGGGGTGTGGAACGCCAATCTTGAGCGCCTTCATGCGGTCAGCGGCCTCTAAATATCATAAAAAAACGGAAAAAGGCTATGATTTCTGATTTTTTTGTGTAACTTTGCACGCTGATAGAGAAAAGGCGCGCATAGATTAAGGTATCGCGCGCCCAAAATATATAGCAGTAAAGAGATGTTTCGTATAAAGAAATTAGACATATTCATAGCCAAGCAGTTTGGAATGCTGTTCATCGGCACGTTCTTCATCTGCCAGTTTGTGCTGATGATGCAATTCCTGTGGCGCTATGTTGATGAACTCATCGGTAAGGGTCTTTCAATGGAGATTCTTGCACAATTCTTCTGGTACATGGGTCTTATGCTCATGCCCCAGGCATTTCCGCTCGCCATCCTTCTTTCGTCGCTCATCACCTTCGGAAACCTGGGCGAGAGCTCGGAGCTCACTGCCATCAAGGCGGCGGGCATATCGCTTATGCAGGCATTCCGCTCGCTGATAGTGATAGTGATTATTATCTCGGGAGTGTCATTCTATTTCCAGAATGTGGTTATGCCCGACGCCAACAAGTCGTTTGGCCAACTGCTGCTGTCGATGAAGCAGAAGAACCCCGAGTTGGAAATTCCAGAGGGCATATTTTATGATGGCATCCCCAACTGCAACCTTTATGTGCAGAAGAAGGACATGAACACGGGCAAACTTTATGGCATCACCATATATAAGATGACGGGCGGATATGAGGATGCCGCCATCATCCTTGCCGACTCGGGAATGTTGCAATCCACGGCAGAAAAGAAGCATTTGCTGCTGACGCTCTACAGCGGAGAGTGGTTTGAGAACATGCGCTCGCAGGACATCGCCGGAAGCGCAAGCATCCCCTACCGCCGCGAGACATTCTCAACCAAAAGGATTGTGCTCGACTTCGACGGAGGATTCAATATGGCAGATGTGACGGGAATATCATCCAGTGCCCAATCAAAGAGTATGAATAAAATCCTGCACGACCTCGACTCAATATATGAATTCAATGATAGTGTGGCGCATGCATATTACAACGAAAGCAAATATTCCACATTCTATCAGCCCTCTATCAGCAAGGACGACTCGCTAAAAGCGGTGAAAAGGGCGATGGCCGACAATATTGACATCGACACCATCTTCGCCAAACAACCGCTTGAGGCCAAACAGGATATAGTAAGGAGCGCATTAAGCGCAATAAGTTCGCAAGCTACCATAATGAGTATGAAGGGCGACTATTCCTATTCGCTCAACCGCCAGATGAGAACCCATCAGATTGAGGCTATCGGAAAGATCACACTGTCGCTGGCATGTATTATCTTCTTCTTCATCGGTGCCCCGTTGGGGGCCATCATCCGCAAGGGAGGACTTGGAGTGCCGGTGATTATCTCGGTGCTTGTGTTCATCGTATATTACATCTTCGAGAACTCGGGAATGAAGATGGCACGCGACGGCAACTGGACAGTACTCTTCGGCAAAATGATATCCACTGCAGTACTGGCGCCATTGGCGGTGTTCTTCACATTCAAAGCCAACAGCGACTCCACCGTGTTCAATATCGACATGTACAAGAATATCCTCTTCAAGATGTTGGGCATACGCACCAAGCGACATATATACAAGAAAGAAGTGATCATCAACGACCCCGATTATATCAAGGACGCGGAGGAGCTGATGAGGATATGCCGCGATATCAAGCAATACTCGCAAGAGCATAGTCTGATAAAGGCTCCCAACCCTATCAAGGTGTTCTTCCGCCCTGGCGACGACCAGGTGATAGAGGGTATCAACGAGAGACTAGAGGCTGTTATCGAGGACCTTTCGAACACGAAGGACAAGACTATCCTCAACGAACTGAACGCACTGCCCATCATTGCCACCCATGCCCACACCCGTCCATTTGTGCGTAAATGGATGAATGTGACGACGGGAGTAATCCTGCCCTTGGGCTTGTTCTTCTATCTCAGGATGTGGAGATTCAGACTGCGTCTGCTGCGCGACCTGCGCAATATCGTCGCAGCAAGCGAAAATATCATACGACGAGTGGAAGAGGGAAAGCAGGTTACTATCAGTATCGATTAAGAGGTTTACACCTTATTATATATATAATGAGAAGATTGAAAGTTGAAAATTGAAAATTGAAAGTTGAAAATATAAATAATATATGGCAAGATTTGGACTTAGCACCATAGAAGAAGCCCTCGACGACTTCAGGGAGGGCAAATTTGTCATTGTGGTGGATGACGAAGACCGTGAGAACGAAGGCGACCTGATTATCGCCGCCGAGAAGATTACGGCAGAAAAGGTGAATTTCATGCTGAAATACGCCAGGGGTGTGCTGTGCGCACCAATAACAATGAGTCGCAGTGAGGAACTCGACCTGCCACATCAGGTGGCAGACAACACATCAATGCTCGGAACTCCGTTTACGGTGACAATAGACAAACTGGAAGGCTGCACCACCGGTGTGTCGGCCCACGACCGTGCCGCAACCATCAAGGCACTTGCCGACCCCGCATCGCGCCCCGAAACCTTCGGACGCCCAGGACATATCAACCCCCTGTATGCACAGGATATGGGAGTGTTGCGCCGCTCGGGACATACCGAAGCAGCCATCGACCTCTGCAAACTATCAGGACTATATCCAGCGGGAGCCCTGATGGAAATCATGAACGACGACGGAACAATGGCCCGCATGCCCGACCTTATGAAGTTTGCCGAGGAGCACGACATGCATATCATCTCAATAAAAGACCTCATCGCCTACAGACTGAAGAAGGAATCACTGATAGAAGTGGGCAACGAGGCCGACATGCCTACCCGATATGGTCATTTCCGCCTGATACCATTCCGCCAGACTGCCACCGGCCTGGAGCATATGGCTCTCATCAAGGGCGAATGGAATGAGGATGAACCCATCCTCGTGAGAGTACATTCATCATGCGCCACAGGCGATATCCTTGGCAGCAAGCGTTGCGACTGCGGCGAACAGTTGCACAAAGCCATGGAGATGATAGAGAAGGAAGGCAAGGGAGTGATTATCTATATGCAGCAGGAAGGCCGAGGCATAGGACTCATGAACAAAATTGCGGCATATAAGTTGCAGGAGGAAGGCATGGACACCGTGGATGCCAATATCCACTTGGGATTCAAACCCGACGAACGCGACTATGGCTGCGGTGCACAGATGTTGCGCCACCTCGGCGTGCACAAGATGCGACTCATGACAAACAACCCAACAAAGCGCGTGGGACTCGAGGCCTATGGGTTGGAAATCGTGGAAAATGTGCCCATCGAGGTGTCGCCAAATGAGTATGACTATCGCTACTTGAAGACCAAAAAGGAGCGTATGGGGCACGAATTGCACCTAAAATAAATACAAAGGCGCACTTTTTTCATCGAAAAATTAAAAAAAAGCAATAAATCTTTTTGTTTAAAGAATAATTTGATTAATTTTGCAGCTGAATAAATACCACTATAATAAAAATGGCACAACTATCAGATAGATTGCAAAGACTTGCGCCATCGGCTACACTAGCCATGTCGCAGAAGAGTTCGGAGATGAAAGCACAGGGTATCGACGTTATCAACATGAGCGTGGGAGAGCCCGACTTCAACACTCCTGACCACATAAAGGAAGCCGCCAAAAAGGCTGTTGACGATAATTTCTCAAGATACTCACCAGTACCGGGCTACCCCGACCTGAGAAAGGCTATTGTGGCAAAGCTCAAGAATGAGAACGGTCTTGACTACACGGTCAACGAGGTGCTCGTGTCGAACGGAGCCAAGCAGAGCGTGTGCAATACCGTTATGGCATTGGTGAATGACGGTGAGGAAGTGATTATCCCCGCCCCATATTGGGTGTCATATCCCCAAATGGTGAAGTTGGCAGGCGGTGTACCAGTGATTGTGGAGGCAGGATTCAGCCAGAACTTCAAGATGACACCCGAGCAACTCGAGGCAGCCATCACACCGAAGACACGCATGATCATCCTCTGCTCACCAAGCAACCCTACGGGAAGCGTATATTCAAAGAGCGAGCTCGAAGCATTAGCCGAAGTAATCAAGAAACACGATGATCTCTTCGTACTTGCCGACGAAATATACGAGCACATCAACTATATAGGCCACCACGAGAGCATTGCCCAGTTCCCCGGGATGAAGGAGCGCTCAATCATAGTGAACGGAGTGTCGAAGGCCTATGCCATGACAGGATGGCGCATTGGATACATTGCCGCCCCGGAATGGATAGTCAAGGGATGCAATAAACTGCAGGGACAATACACCAGCGGTCCGTGCTCAGTGAGCCAGAAGGCTGCCGAGTTCGCATATATATCATCACAGGAATGTGTAGAACAGATGCGCCAGGCTTTTGAGCGTCGTCGCGACCTGATTGTGAAACTGGTAAAAGACATCACCGGTCTTGAGGTGAATGTGCCCGAGGGCGCCTTCTATCTCTTCCCGAAGTGCAGCAGCTTCTTCGGCAAGAAATGCGGCGACACCATCATCAACACATCCTCAGATTTCGCCATGTATCTTCTTGAGGAGGCACACGTGGCAACAGTGGGTGGCGATGCCTTTGGAGACCCCGAATGTTTCCGTATGAGTTATGCCACCAGCGACGAGAATATCATTGAGGCAATGCGCAGAATAAAGGAAGCATTGTCAAAATTAGCATAAAAAGCGAGGAATAAGTGCCATAATCAATGAAGAAATCAAAAAAATATAGTTAAAACTTATTAATTCATTGCGATTTTGGCACTTATTTATTAACTTTGTCGCTCGTAAGGAGGCAACTCCATCAAGACACTTGTTGAACATTAAAAAAAACAATCAAGCAAATATCATTTTAATTCATTAAATAACTAAAAAATTTAAAAGTATTATGGCAACAAAAACAAATGCTGCAGCCCCAGCTAAGAAATCATCGGGCTTTAAGGGAGTTAAGAACGCTATCTGGATTCTTGTAATCTGCTGTGTAGCCGCTTACGCATTCTATTTCCAGGTACTCGGTGCACCTGACAACTTCGCAGGTGGCGATCCCACAGGACACCCAGTTAACCTTATGGGTACCGTGTATAAGGGAGGTTTCGTAGTAGGTCTTATCTTGACTCTTCTTCTCTCAGTTATCTGCCTTGGTGTAGAGCGTTTCTTCGCCCTCAAGAGTGCATTCGGTACAATGAGCCTCGGCAAGTTTACAAAGCAGATTAAGGAACTCATCAAGGCTGGCAAGTTCGATGAAGCTATCGCTCTTTGCAACAAGATGAAGGGTTCTGTAGCCAACGTGGTTCTCGCTTCAATCAACGCTTACAAGGACGCTGAGGGCAACACCACACTGAAGAAGGCTCAGAAGATTGCCAAGATCCAGCAGGCTCACGAGGAAGCTACACAGCTTGAGATGCCTACTCTTCAGATGAACTTGCCTATCGTTGCTACCATCGTTACCCTCGGTACTCTTACCGCTCTGTTCGGTACTGTGCTCGGTATGATCCGTTCATTCCAGGCTCTGTCTGCAGGTGGTGGTGCTGACTCTATGGCACTGTCTGCCGGTATTTCTGAGGCCCTTGTGAACACAGCATCAGGTATTTTGACTTCTTGGTTCGCAGTAGTTATCTACAACTTCTTCACAAACAAGATCGACAAGTTGACATACGCCCTCGACGAGGTTGGTTACACAATTGCATCTACATACGACGTTAACCACACAGAAGAGGCTTAATTGTTTTACCTTTTAATTAGCGAATAATAATGGGTAAAATAAAGATACAGAAAAAAGACGTCTGGATTGACATGACTCCTATGTCGGACGTGATGACCCTTCTTCTGTGCTTCTTTATGTTGACATCAACATTCTTGCAGCCAGAACCAATTCAGGTTGTTACGCCAAGTTCAGTGTCGGAGGTTAAGGTGCCCGAGAAGAATGTGTTGAACATTCTTGTTGGCTCGGACGGCAAAATCTTCGTCGGAACCGACAATAAGAACGACATGTTGGCCATCATGCAGACTGTCACCGACAAATTCGGCGTTACGCTGAACGGTGCGCAGATCAAGAAGTTCAAGGAAGAGTCGATGATTGGTGTACCCGTCACCAAGCTCCCCGACTACCTCAACCTTGAGCCCGAGAAGATGGCCGAAGTCATCAAGACGCTTGGAGTTCCCACCGATAGTATCGAGGGGGGAATGAGTGAATTTCAAGAGTGGGTAAAGGCAGCTCGCGATGCCAACCCTGACATTCGTATCGCCATCAAGTGCGACAGCAAGACTCCTTACAAGGCAGTCAAGGCGCTTATGTCAGAGCTCCAGGACATGGAAGAGAACCGTTACCAACTGATTACAAATCTTAAAACGTCATCGGAGGAATAAACATGGCAAAGAAAAAAGAAAGCAAGCAGAAAAAGATGAACACCCGCGTGGACTTCACGCCGATGGTGGACATGATGATGCTTCTTATCACGTTCTTCATGCTGTGTACGACTCTGAGCAAGCCTCAGGCTATGCAGTTGACGATGCCTAGCAATGACAAGAACGTGCAGGACCAGGACAAGTCTGCTACAAAGGCTTCCCACACCATCACGCTTATTCTTGCTGGCAAAGATAAGATTTACCACATCGATGGTTTGCCAAAGTATGACGACCCGACATGCCTTAAGGAAACGACATGGGGCAAGGATGGTATCCGCAAGGTGCTGATGAGCCACGTGACCGAGGAAGGCATTGCACCGGTAGCAAAGATCATGCTGGCAAAGCAGAAACTGGATGAGAAGAAGATTAAGTACAATATGCCTGACAGTCTTTACCAGAAGGAGCTCGCTGAGATCAAGAATGGTAATCTGGACGGTGAGAAGGTGCCCAAGCTTACAATCATCATCAAGCCTCTTGACACTGCTTCTTATAAGAACATGGTTGACGCTCTCGATGAAATGCAGATCTGCAGTATAGGTACTTACGTGATCGACAAGATCAGTGAAGACGACCAGAAGCTGCTCAATTTGAAGGGTGTAAAGTAACAACAATTAAAAACGTAAAGAACAATGTCAAAAGTAGATCTTATAGATAATAATTGGGTCGATCTCGTATTCGAAGGCCGCAACAAGGAATACGGTGCATACGTGCTCCGCAAGGACACTGGCAAACGTAACCTTAAGTCAATGTTGATTGTATTTGCAGTAATCATTGCAATTATGGCAGCAGTGGCAGCAAAGGTAGCCATCGAGAACGCTTTCCCCAAGAAGGTAGCTATGGAAACTGATGTCGAGCTCTCTAAGTTGGCACAGAAGAAGGAAGCCAAGGTAGAGAAGAAGGCTCCAGTTAAGGTTGAAGAGCAGAAAGTTGTTGAGAAGGTGAAGAGCTCTGTGAAGTTCACACCGCCTGTCATCAAGAAGGACTCTGAGGTTAAGCCTGAAGAGGAGCTCAAGAGCCAGGAAGACCTCAACAAGACCAAGACTGCCATCGGTTCGTTCGACGTAAAGGGTAACGACGAGGCTGGCGGTGAGGTGCTCAAGGCCAAGGAAGTAATTGCACAGCCTGAGCCTCCAAAGGAAGAAGAGACTAAAGTCTTCGACGTGGTAGAGGTGATGCCATCGTTCCCCGGTGGTCAGGCCGCACTCTTCGAGTGGCTTAGCAAGAACATCAAGTATCCTGTTGTAGCTGAGGAGAATGGAGTACAGGGCCGCGTTATCGTAACCTTCGTGGTAGAGCGTAACGGTTCTATCACCGACGTACAGGTTGTTAAGTCGGTTGACCCGTCACTCGACAAGGAAGCTGTACGCGTGGTTAAGGCAATGCCCCACTGGATTCCTGGTAAGCAGAATGGTAGTGCAGTACGTGTGAAGTTCACCGTACCTGTAACATTTAGACTTCAGTAATTTATGACAAAACGTACATTCAACATATTAGTTGGATTAACTCTCATTTTAGGTTTGTTGTGGTCATGCCACAGCAAACCTAAAAATGGTAGAACTGATACCTACTCATCAGGCACTATGTCATTTACTTCTGATGAGAGTTTCAGTCCTATTATCGAAGAAATGAGAGAGGTATTTGAACACACCTACCCACAGGCGACTATTAAGCCTATCTACACCAACGAGCTTGACGGAATCAACTCGCTTATGCAGACAAAGGTGTGGCTTACTGTTGCCGCCCGACGACTGAGAGACAGTGAAGTTAAGAACTTCGCCGACCGCAAACTCATTGCCCGCAGTATCCCAATTGCATACGACGGTCTGGCACTCATCGTCAACAATGAAAATCCTGACACCTGTATATCTATAAAGGATATAAAGAGAATATTGGGTGGAGAGGTGACAAAATGGAAAGAGGTTTTCCCGCAGAGCAAACTCGGCACATTTGACGTGGTATTCGACAATGCCAAGTCGAGTACAGTCCACTTCTGTGTTGACAGTATCTTGGGCGGCAAACCTATCAACAGTCCAAATATCGAGGCTGTGAAAAAGAGCGAGGAAGTAATCAATTATGTATCGACACACAAGGATGCTATCGGCATAATTGGCAGCAACTGGCTCAACGACGCTCGTGACACTACGAACGTAACATTCAAAAAGAATATACGCGTGGTATCGGTGTCAAGACTGGACGAGGCAACGCCTATGAACAGCTGGAAGCCCTACCAATATTATATATACAACGGAAACTATCCGCTGGTGCGCACCATCTATGCACTGCTCACTGACCCAAGACAGGGACTCCCATGGGGATTCTCCAATTTCTTGCAGTCGCCTATCGGTCAGAAGATAATATTCAAAGCAGGTCTTTTGCCAGCAAGAGGTAATATGGCAGTGAGAGAAGTGGTGGTTAGTAAAAATTGAAGGTTGAAAGTTGAAGATTGAAAATTGAAGGTTGAAGATTGAAAGTTGAATAATTAAAATATTAAAGTTTTCAATATTGATTATGAAAGCAATTAAATACGTAATGATGGGAGCATTGATGCTAGGCATCGGTACTCCAGCGTTCGCTCAGACGGGCGACCCGAAAGCAGACACTGAGGCTATCACAAAGATGATTAAGAGCAAGGCTGGCGATCTGGCTGAGCAGTCAAAGAAGTATGCAAAGAAGTACAAGAAGAACACAGACGTGCTTCTAGCCATGTCAAAGGCTTATTACGAAGTGAAGGATACTGCCAATGCACGCATTATGGCAGAGAATGCACTCAAGGCCAACAAGAAATGTGCGAAGGCATTCATCATCCTCGGCGACATCCAGGCATTGAGCGACGACGGTGGTGCTGCTGCCCAGCAGTATCAGCAGGCTATCTACTTCGACCCGAAGGATCCAGAGGGTTATTACAAGTATGCCAACGTATATAAGAAGGTGAGTCCAACAGAGGCAGTTGCCAAGTTGGAGGAACTCCGTGCACATCGTCCCGACATTGCTGTTGACGCACTTGCAGGCCGTATCTACTACACCTCAAATAAGTTTGGCAATGCAATCGACAGCTATAGCAAGGCATGGGCTGACAAGGACAAGATGGAAGAGCGCGACATCCGCGATTTCGCCATGGCATACTATCTTAGTGGTAAGGCTGCCAACGCCCTTGAGGTAGCAAAGTTCGGATTGACAAAGGCTCCACGCGATGCTGCCTTCAACCGTTTGGCATTCTTCACCTCAACAGACACCAAGCAGTATGAGCAGGCTCTTCAGTATGCTGACGCCCTCTTTAACAAGAGCGACAGTGCTAAGTTCTCATATTTCGACTATACCTACTATGGCAATGCCCTCAAAGGAGTAAAGAAGTATGACGAGGCTATCGAGAGCTACAAGAAGGCTATAGAGCAGGAGTTCGACTCAAAGGACAAGAAGGCTGGTGTTATTAAGACTTTGTCAGACACATACAGTGAGACAGAGGACTATGCAAATGCCATCAAATACTATGAGCAGTATCTTGCAGAGTATTCTACTCCTACCGCTACCGACCACGCCGGTCTTGCACAGCTCTACTACTTCCAGGCAAGCAAGCTGACAGGCGACGAAATGGTTGCTTCGCTTAAGAAGTCTGATGAACTCTACAAGAACCTTGGCGAGAAGTATGCAGATGCAATAGAGTATGCCACATTCTGGCGTGCACGCGTGAACAACGCAATGGACGATGACCAGAAGAATGGTTATGCCAAGCCTCACTATGAGAAGCTCATCGAGCTCTATAGCACTCGCACGGAACTCAACAATTCCGACAAGAGCCGTCTTAAGGAGGCCTACCTCTACCTCATCTCTTACGAGGCACGTATCGCTGACAATATGGCTGCAGCAAAAACTCTCTCAGAGAAACTGATTCAGATTGATCCTGAGAATGCAGTTGCCAAGCAAGTACTTGGAATGTAATTAATAAACAAATAGAAATAATAAGGGCTGGCATCAAAAGATGTCAGCCCCTTTTTTTGTTTTAAAAGTATCAATTAAGCGGGAAGACTGATTGCCTCAGAAGGACAAACATCTGCGCAAGTACCGCACTCAGTGCAGGTATCAGGATCAATTGAATACTTTTCGCCCTCAGAGATTGCTCCAGAAGGACACTCATCGATACATGTACCGCAAGCGATA
>JALFCW010000134.1 GCA_022771625.1 Prevotella sp. | reverse complement strand
CATCTGATACATCTCCTGAATGCCCTGTACATCGGGTTCCTTTTTCCATTTCGACTTACCGATATTCAGAGTCAATCCCACTTCAATATTGAGGGAGTGGTCATGGCGTGTCTTACCCGTTACTTCGGAGATATTGCCATAGCGCTCACTACCACGGTAGTTGAGGTCGATGTTAAGGTCGAGACGCTTGGAGAGACGGAACTTATTGACCACACCCGCACTCACACCAAGCAACGACGGAGTGCCAAGCGACATTCCGCCACCCACATACGGCACAAGGTGATACACCCTCTTGGCATTATATCCGCAGAAGATAGTGCTGAGATTGAACATCACCTGCTCCTCTACAGCTTTTGCCCTAAAGGCATTAAACTTCGTTCGCACACCGATAGACGGCGAGAACCACTTGCCGATTGACATCGACATACCCACCTTGTCAAACTTAGGCATAGAGGCTGAAGCCTCAACAAACCAGTTTGTCCAAAAACCATTGGTAACAACGGTGTATTTCTTCCCCGACAGTTCCGACATTCCATCCTCAGATGTCATGTCGTCCTGGGCATAAGCTCCGGCTGTCATCGCAGCCATTGCCAATATCATAAAAATCTTTTTCATTTCCATTCCCGTATTCCTAATTTAATAATTGTTCAATATCCTTCTGCGGCAGAATGCTGAGGATTGCCTTGCCATCGGGAGTGTAATTAACATTTGACGATGCGAAGAGGTCGTTGACGAGAGTCTCCATCTCCTCGTTACCAAGCACCTCACCATAGGTCACTGCCGAACGGCGCGCCATACCCAATGCCAGTGTACTGTGAATATCTGTTGCCGACGCGCATCCTTTCTCGGTTGCATCCGCCACAATCTCCTGAAGAAGAGACACACTATTGATGTCCTCCAATCCCGCAGGAACGCCATTCACCGAAAAACTATTGCCGCCGAGGTCGGTGAGGTCGAATCCCACCTTCTGCAGATAGGGCATCAACTTCTCCACTATCACCTTGGCTGACGGGGCAAACTGCACCACCTCGGGAAACAGCACCTTCTGAGTGCGCGACACCTCCTGCTCCATCTGATTCATAAAGCGCTCGTAGCGTATGCGTATGTCGGCACGGTTCTGGTCGATAATCATAAGTCCCGACTTCACTGCTGTCATTATATACTTCCCCTTGAACTGATAATGGCTTGGCGAACGGTCCTCGATAGGGTTGCCTATCTTCGACTGCACCACCTGCGGGAATGTTTCTTCCGTATGCAGACCCTTATACAGTTCCTCCCATTGGTCAATCACCTTGTCCTTATGCTCCACCGTTGATGTTGTCTCAAAGGGATTATAGGTTGGGTTATATTGGGGTTTGGGCGGTGCAATGTTATATGATGGGTCGAAAAGAGGTATCTCGGGTTGTCCCTCCGTGTCGAAGTCTATTGACGGTATCTCGCAGAACTTACCGATACTGTCGTTGACAGCCGCTGTAAGAATCTGCCATATCGCCTGTTCGTTCTCGAATTTTATCTCGGTCTTGGTGGGATGTATGTTCACGTCGATGTCACCTGCGGGAACGGTGAAATAGATAAAGTATGGCACCTGCATACCCACGGGTATCATACGCTCGTAGGTATTCATCACCGACTTATGGAAATACGGGTGCTTCATATATCTGCCATTAACAAAGAAATACTGCTGCACCCCCTTCTTCTTTGCCGATTCCGGTTTGCCGACAAATCCCGTTATACTGCACAAGGATGTCTCCACCTCAATGGGCAGCAAGTCGTGGTTGAGCCTCTTACCAAAGACATCCACAATACGCTGTCGCAATGTACCCGCATGAAGATTCATCACCTCCAATCCATTGCTATGCATGGTGAAAGATATCTCGGGATAGACGAGTGCTATGCGCTCAAAGGCTGTCATTATGTTATTGAGTTCGGTGGAGTTGCTCTTAAGGAATTTCCTTCGTGCAGGTACATTATAGAACAGGTTCTCTATCTTGAAATTACTGCCTACGGGACATGCCACGGGTTCCTGTCCCGTCACTCTCGTACCTTCGAGTGTGAGCAGAGTACCTATCTCCCGGTCGGCCATTCTTGTGCGCAGTTCCACCTGTGCCACAGCTGCAATGGAGGCGAGCGCCTCACCACGGAATCCCATGGTGTGGAGGTCGAACAGGTCGGCAGCCTTCTTGATCTTGGATGTGGCATGGCGTTCAAAGGCCAGTCGGGCGTCTGTGTCCGACATACCCTTACCGTCATCTATCACCTGTATCATCGTGCGTCCGGCATCTACAACCAGTACGTTGATGGTCTTGGCACCCGCGTCAACAGCGTTTTCCACGAGTTCCTTAATCACCGACGCGGGGCGTTGTATCACCTCTCCCGCCGCAATCTGGTTGGCCACTGAATCGGGCAGCAACTGAATTATGTCGCTCATATTTTTCTCATTTAATATCTATAAATTTTGGCACGGAAATCCACCGTGTCTTTGAAAAAGCCGTGTTAATCCGTGCCAAAAATTAATCCTTAATTTCTAATTCTTCAGCTCCCTCTTTGGAGCCTCGCGTTTTTTCTCCTCTTTTAGTTCTGTGCCCTCCTTCTTTCCTCGCCAATTGAAGATGTCCTGCTTGTTGAGCGGACGCACATAGTCAAACCATGCGTAGGTGGGCAGGAAATACTTGTCGGGCGGCACCTGGGTCATCGGATAGAGCACACCCTCGGCCTTTGGCATCCAGATACGCTTCATCTTCTGGTTTTCCATAAACATTCGCATATCGCTCGTCTCGGTATAGTTGAGACCGATGAGCGTACTGTCCTTATCGTCGATGGGATAATACACTATCAGCACGTTGTCCTTGGCCCGGCCCTGCCTGATCTCACCATTCTCGAAATAGGCAAACATCTCCTTCGACGAGCATTGGTTGAAGTGGATTGAGTCGGAAAGCTGCTGCACCGACAATGCCTGTCCGATGACATGAGCACGGTTGATGGTGGAGTCCTTCATATACACGTTGATAACCTCGCCAAGCAACTGCTGGTTTTGGTTCCATACTATCGGGTCCTTATACATCGACATGCACGAGTCAAGAGAGTTATACACGAGCGAGTCGCACACTGCCTGCACGTCAACCCTGTATGCCCTCACCTTGTTATAGGCATGAATCTTGCGATACACCGAGTCGGTGTTGATATTGAATGTGAATATCTTAAACGTGTCGGCATGCATGAAGAGAGTGTCCTTCTGCGAGTAGTCGATAGCCACCGCCTTCTTGGTTGCCATGGCATATCCCTTCTCGTCGTCATAATAGCAATAGTCGCCCGTGAACATATTCTTGTTGACAGAGTCAGTATAAATCACGTTGTTGAACGCCTCGCTCACACCCGTCTTACTGTCGTAGAACACGCTGTCGCCAACCATCGTCTTTCCCTCGTCCTTCATCACCGAACGCCCAAAGAGTTCCGACTTTTCCGTTTGGGTGTTATAATATCCATCCTCGGTGTATATCTTACTTGTCTTTGACGTGATGTTCGAAGGACCGACAACATGAGCCATGTGGGTGTTTGTATTATAATATAAGGTGTCGGACATCAGGAAAAACTTCTTGTTCTTCAGTCGCACGTCGTAGTTAAATAATGCCTGATGGGTGTCGGTGTGATATTCACCCCAGTCGGAGGTCAGCGTACTGGTGTTATCCACCAACTTACCACCCTCGAAGAAATAGCCCACATTATACATACGGTCGTAGTTGAGACTGTCGGTGTATAACGTCGATTTGCGATGCTTGAGCACTACGTTATATCGGGCTATCGCCATCTCGTCGTTACCGTCGTAGAAGGCATAGTCGCTGAAGAGTGAGAGTGTGTCGCCCTGATACATCTTCACATGTCCGAATGCCTCAAACGAGTTGGTAGCCTCAAAGAAATACGCACTGTCGCAGTAGAGGCGCGCCCCATTGTGGGTGAAATGCACCTTGCCGTTGAGTATCTGAGCGTCGGGCATCTTCATCTGGTCGTAGTGGAGCACATCGGCATGCACAAGATACACCCTCTGTGCATCCTGGCGTCTTTCAGTACGAGCCCTCTGCCTGCCCTTCGATTTCTTGCCACGACGTCCTGACTGAGCCAGCAGACTCAATCCAAAAAGACACAGCACTGCAAACAGCGCCCACCTATATCCATTTGTCTTGTTTGTCACCTTACCCATCCTTGATACTCAAACTTACAGTCCTTGTATCGTTCGTTGATTCTCACGTATGTAGCCTTTATCTTGTCGCACACCCACTGATGGAGTTTTTCCATCCTGCGCTTGTTTTCCACCACAGCCTTCATCACCTGGAAATCCTCGGTGATAGTGGCCTTGTGACCCTCTACACGGTTTTTCAGTTTGGCAATGGCGCAAACTGTCTTGCCACGCGCATTGATCATCTGGAAGGGGGCAGAAATACCACCAATCTTCAGGGTGTCGATAGCTCTTGCCACCTCGGGAGGCAGTTCGTCCATCTTGAATCTTGATGTACGCGACATATCCTTCACATTAGCCATCAGACCCTTGTTGTTGCGTGTATCCTTGTCGTCGGAGATATAAGATGCACCTTCATCGAATGTAAACTTCTCGGCGAGGATGTCATTGCGTATGGAGTCGAGGCGCGCCAACGACTTGTTGACCGACGAGTCGGACACCACGGGTTTGAGCAATATATGACGGCAGTTGATCTTGTCGCCACGCTTGTCGATAAGCTGTATGATATGAAAACCGAATTCCGACTCCACAATCTTCGACACCTTATTAGGAGATGTCAGATTGAACGCAACATTGGCGAATGCCGGGTCGAGTGTACCACGACCTGTATATCCCAGTTCACCTCCCTGACGAGCCGAACCAGGGTCTTCACTATAGAGGCGTGCAAGAGTGGAGAACTGCGTCTCGCCCTTGGTGACACGGTCGGTAAACTCGCGCAACTGGTCCTTCACGCGGTTGATTTCCTCCTGCTCAATCTTCGGTGTCTGAGTAATTATCTGCACCTCCACCTCTGTAGCTACGTATGGAATACTGTCCTCAGGAAGGTCCTTGAAGAATCGGCGCACCTCAGCGGGAGTAACAGCGATGTCCTTCACCAATTCCTTACGCATCTCCTCCGCCATCTTGCGGTCGCGCATGGTGTCGTGCAGTTCATTGCGCATCTGTGCTATGCTCTGCTTCTTGTATTCCTCCAGTTTTTCCTTGGAGCCCACCATCTGCGTCCAATAGCTTATCTGAGCCTCTACCTCCTGCATGATTTCCGATTCGGTAACCTCTATACTGTCGATGGCTGCCTGATGGAGGAAGAGTTTCTGCACGGCAATCTGTTCGGGTATGACACAATCGGGGTCGCCATTCCATTTGGCGCCCTCCTGTTCGGCCTGCAGTCGAGCTTCCTCGACATCCGACTTAAGTATAGCCTCGTCGCCAACAACCCATATCACCTCATCGACAATACTCTTCTCGACGATTTTCGGTTCTTCGGCCGTGGCCTTCTTCTCTTCCGTAGGCTGGTCCTGTGCCAATGAGCAAAGTCCCACCAATGGCAGCATAGCCATCAAGGCGATGCGGAATCTATTCGTTGTTTTCATGTATCTCAATTATGTTTATTTACTGTCTTCAATACTTCGTCGTATATCACCACGTCATATCGCTTGCGAAGCGCAGCCACCCATCTCTTCTCAAGTTCGTCCTGCCAGTCGGCAGTGACAGCGGCTTTCACTTCCTCATACTTCTTCTTGCCGTAGCGTTTCTTGCGGTATTTCTTATACCATTTCATCTGGCCTACGGAGTCGGCAGCAGCCTTCTCCCACACCTCGCGGTTGCTCACCTCAAAGAGCAGTAATCCGTCATGATATTCCTGTATCAGATATTTCATGGCCTCATCCACCTTGGCAAGCGAGTCTGCTCTCTGTTGCATAATCTCGGCGGCAGTGAGTTGTCCATTGGATGATTTCACCATTTCGCTCACCTTGCGCTGGGCGATAGCGTCACGAAGGTTGCGTTTCTCTATAAATGTTATAATGTTCGCGCGCAAGGAGTCGTATGGTTCTAATTGCTTGCGGTCGGTCATCTTTACGATGTGATAACCCACAGGCGAGAGGAACGGCTTGCTCATCTCACCCTTATTAAGGGAGAATGCCACATCCTCAAACTCCTTGAGTGTCTGACCTGTGCATATCCATGGCAATAGACCTCCGCGCTTTGCAGAACCAGGGTCTTGCGACAGTCGGGTGGCAAGGTCAGCAAAATCAGCACCGCTTCTCAGACAGGCGTATATCGAGTCAATCCTCGCCTTTGCCGAATCCTGAGCTGCACTACTTGCCTTCTGTGCCAGTCTTATCAGGATATGTGCAGGACGAATAAGTCCCTTGTCGCCTATCATCTTCTGTCGGTCGTCGTATATCTTCCTTGCCTCGTTCTCCACATCCTCGGATGTCACAATGGTGGGGCGCACCTGCTGGTCGCGGTATTTAGCAAACTCCTGCTTGAACGACGCGAGCGTGTCAAGACGAGCGTCGAGAGCTGCAGCCACCTTGAGTTTATAGTTCACAAACAGTGGCACATACTGTTCCACCGTTGTCTTCTCGATTACCTCGTCACCATTATTCTTGTTGTAAGAATACTCAAACTCCGACCTCGTCACATTCTGACCGTTTATGGTCATCACGACGGGGTCGGATGTTTGTGCCCCCGCCGTAATGGCGAAGGCACATAATATACTTACCAGAGTTTTTCTCCACTCTTCATTCTTCATTCTTCACTCTTCATTTTAAGCGTTCGGGCGCGAATAGTTAGGAGCCTCGCTTGTGATCGAGATATCGTGCGGATGGCTCTCAAGTACTCCGGCATTGGTGATGCGGGTGAACTTGGCGTCATGCAACTTCTCGATGTCGGCAGCCCCGCAATATCCCATACCCGAGCGAAGTCCACCGATAAGCTGATAGATAACCTCCTGAACAGTTCCCTTGTAAGGCACACGTCCGGCGATTCCCTCCGGCACGAGCTTCTTCACGTCCTTGGTGTCGCTCTGGAAGTAGCGGTCCTTCGAACCGTTCTTCTGCTCCATGGCCTCAAGCGAACCCATACCGCGGTAGCTCTTAAACTTACGTCCGTTGAAGATGATGGTCTCACCAGGGCTCTCCTCAGTACCGGCAACAAGCGAACCGATCATCACCGAACTACCACCGGCAGCCAATGCCTTGACGATGTCGCCCGAATAGCGCAATCCACCGTCGGCAATCAATGGAACACCTGTACCCTTGAGCGCGCTATATACATCATATACGGCACTCAACTGGGGAACACCCACACCTGCAACCACACGGGTGGTACAGATAGAACCCGGACCGATACCCACCTTTACGGCGTCGGCACCGTTGTCAACGAGCATCTTGGCAGCCTCGCCAGTAGCCACATTACCCACAACGATATCAACCTTGGGGAATGAAGCCTTGGCCTCAACGAGCTTCTCAATCACCGACTTGGAATGTCCGTGGGCAGTATCGATGATAATGGCATCGGCACCAGCATCCACGAGAGCCTGCATACGGTCGAGAGTATCTACAGTCACTCCCACTCCGGCTGCCACTCTCAGTCGGCCCTTCTCGTCCTTGCAAGCCATTGGCTTGTCCTTGGCCTTGGTGATATCCTTGTATGTGATAAGACCCACAAGGTGGTTGTCCTTATCCACAACGGGCAGTTTTTCAATCTTGTTTTCCTGAAGTATCTGAGCAGCGGCGATAAGGTCGGTCTGCTGATGTGTTGTCACGAGGTTATCCTTCGACATAATGTCGTCAACCTTCTTGTCGAGATGGCGCTCGAAACGCAAGTCGCGGTTGGTCACGATACCCACGAGATGGTTATCTTCGTCAACCACGGGAATACCGCCAATATGATATTCGGCCATCATGTCGAGAGCGTCCTTCACTGTAGAACCACGGCGAATGGTGACGGGATCGTAGATCATACCGTTCTCGGCACGCTTCACGATAGCCACCTGCCTAGCCTGCTCCTCGATAGTCATATTCTTATGAATAACACCAATACCGCCCTCGCGTGCAATGGCAATAGCCATTTGCGACTCGGTGACAGTGTCCATAGCCGCAGTGACGAAGGGCACGTTCAGCGGGATGTTACGAGAGAACATGGTTTTCAACTCTACCGTTCTTGGCAGTACCTCAGAATAAGCTGGGATTAACAGGACGTCGTCGAATGTCAGTCCGTCCATTACGATTTTATCTGCAATAAATGATGACATATAGTTGTACTTTTAATTTTATTGCGTGCAAATTTACTGCTTTTTTCTCATATAATAGGTGTATCACCGACAAAATATCCAATTATTAACACGATTTAACCGCCTTTGTCCCATTTTTCACCCCAAGCGGCTTGTTTACTGCATTCAAACTGGAACCATATCATCCATGGAGAGCCCCTTTATGCTTATCTCCTTGTTCTGGAAATTGTGGCGTTGCATATGGGCCACCTTCTCCGCTAATCGGGCAGGATTATATTTCTTGGCATTGCGCTTCACTTCGTATGCCTCCACTTCGCCATCAATCGTTTCTGCCACTATATCTATCTCGAAATCGTCCTGATTGCCTTTTATATTCTGACCACCCGATTTCCACCAACCACCAATCTGCTGGTAGCGGCATGATTCCATCAGCTGCTGGCGGAACCACCGCTCTAAGGCTATGCCCGAGAAAATGGCATAGTCCTCCTTCATGATTTTCTCTAAAGCTTGCATGTTCTGAATTTCGATGAGAGCAGCATAACGATATATATACCTGAACCAGAAACGGAAGAAATTGTCCTGTATTTCAAATCTTACTGTCTGACTGCCCTCCTTGGCACCTATCGGGCGTTTCTTGCGAATGATTCCATAGTTTTCCTCGAGCACCTTCATCTGTCCGCCAAGACTCTTCATGCCCGTGGCAGCCTCTATCTCACTCTGGGTCACATCGCCACGGGCTATTTGTCCCAAGATGCTGAAGTAGGTGCCATACTGCTTGCCAAACTCCTGGATGAGGATGTTCTTACCCTCATTCACAAAGAAACTGTCACCCGAAGAACACACGAAGCGAATCATCTTTCTTACGTCCGTACAGCCGTTATTCATCAGCAGCTCGATGTATCGGGCCACTCCGCCCGTGATAGTCCATAGCGCAAGCAAGTCCTCGGAAGAATAGTCGGGCTTATAATCGCTAAGGATGCTGCAAATCGTACGAGTGGTGAAAGGCATCAGACGGATGGTGCAATCGTCACGTCCGAAAAGCGGCTGTCCCTCATCCTTGAAGATTTTCTCCATCATGCGGAAGATAGAGCCAGACGCAATCAAGCAAATATTAGTATCCTTCTTGTATTTGTCCCACAGTTCCTGCATGTCGCTAAAGACGCCGGCATTCACATTGTCCCACTCCTGAAACTCGTCCATAAAGACAGTAAACCGCCTGCGTTTGCCAATCTCCAACAGCAACTGCATCAGTCCACGCATCGTACTGATACCATCGGGTACGAACTCACCTAATTTTGCTCGTATTTCTTCTGCAAAAGTCTGCACAAGCACGTTTTCCGTCTTTCTTCCCACGAAAAAATACAGTCCTGGAGCTTCCTCTTCAGTCTCCTGCATCAGTCTATACACCAAACTCGTTTTTCCCACACGTCTTCTGCCGGTCAGCACTACAAAGCGTGAACAGTCCTCGTATGCCTGGCGCTGAACATCTTTCAGCCTTGCCATCTCTTGCGCTCTATCATAGAACTTCTTCATATATCTGAAATTTTATAGCCATAAATTTTACGGCTGCAAAAATACACATTTATTCTGAATTAACCAAATTTCTATCCATAAAAGTTGAGTTATTTTAGTTTAATCACGTCCTTCCATCTCGTTGTGGGATTGCCGCTGCGGAAGTCGTGGCGTATGGCATTGGAAAAGACATCCGCCTTGCCAGTCTCACTATTGCGGTTGTATTGCTGCGCACCAAGAACTACGGTTTCAGTGCCATAGATACGGTTGACACGGTCGATGGCCTCGTCGAGACAGCGCATACGGGTATATTTCTCGGGAGCAATGTCGAAGAGGTCGTGCTGCACAGGCATGTCGGGCGTAACACCCATCACTATCACCCCCGCCTTCTTATATTTATAACCTGGGATAAAGATAGTTGCAAGGGCTTCCTTGGCTGCCTTTACGATTGTGACAGTGGAGTTTGACGGAGTGCGAATTGTAACCTCGGCGAAGTTGGAATACTGTGGCAGGTCCTCACGGAAAAAATTGGTATGGGCGAATACCGCCACCACGGCAGCCACGGAATGTTGCGCCCTGAGTTTCTCGGCACAGCGGGCGGCATAGTTGGAGACATGCGTGGAGAGGGTATCAAGATCATCCACCATACCATTGAAACTGCGACTGGTGCAGATGCTCTTCTTGGCGGCATATTCCTCGTCGGGCACACAGTCCTGACCGTTGAGTTCTGCCCATGTGCGCCATATAGTAATGTTGCGGAATGTGGCATTTATCCAGTCGCCATGCAGCGCCGAGAAGTCGTATGCCGTCTTTACCCCCACATTTGCAAGTCGGGCGGCATATCTCCGTCCCACTCCCCACACCTCTTCCATTGGGTATAGCTTCAGGGCCTTCACTCTCTTCTCCTCAGTGTCGATGATGCAGCAGTGATTATATCCCGCCACTTTCTTGGCAAAATGGCTCGCCACCTTGGCGAGGGTCTTGTTGGGTGCAATACCTATGCTCACAGGCATGCCCACCCACTGTCTTATCTTCTTGTGAAGATTCTCGCCCCATTCCTTGAGATTGACATTCTTTGCGTCGGGAAATTTCACAAAACATTCATCTATGCTATATCTGAAATACAATGGAGCCTCACTCCGTATGATATCCACCACCCTACCAGTCATCTCGCCATACAGTTCGTAGTTTGACGAGAACACTGCTATCTTCTTACCGGGAAACATCTGCTCCAACTGGAAGTATGGTGTTCCCGCCTTTATGCCCATAGCCTTTGCCTCATTGCTACGAGCCACCACACAACCGTCGTTGTTGCTCAACACAACAACGGGTTTTCCCTCCAGATCAGGACGGAAAACTCGTTCGCACGACACGTAGCAATTGTCGCAATCTATGATACCATACATCGTCATATTTCCAATATATTCACTAATGATTATGCAAGAACTGGTTGCAAAAATACAACAAAATCACCATTTATCCAAACTTTTGCTGAGAAAAGCAACTTGGCATCCGATATTTGGACTAAAAAACGGAGTTGTACTCCTATTTTTAGTTCAAAAACAATAATAACCAATATGAACAACTTAGTGGTCTTAAAGCATTTAGGGAAGATTATTATTTTAAAATCTCTCGAACGTACGTATGAGATGCACCACCACTCCCCACACTTCGAAGTTATCCCCCGCCTCAACGCGGAACACAGGGTAGTCCTTGTTGGCAGGGCGCAGTTCCACATACCCCTCACTCTTATGCGTGAGGTCAAGGTATTTCATCGTGAACTCCCCATTCCAGAAAGCCACGACAATCGAACCGTCATGAGCCTGCACAGCCCTGTCGATTATCACCTTGTCGCCATCAAATATGCCGGCATCCTTCATCGAGTCGCCCGTAACATCGCCATAGAATGACGCCTCGGGATGACGTATATAATCGCGGTTGAAGTCGAGTCGCTCATGCTTATAGTCATCCGCTGGTGACGGGAATCCCGCCACCACCGCTGCATGCTCCAGTTCGAGTTTCGAGGAGAAATCTCCCCCCATAATCTTTATGTTTCCCATATAATCACTACTGCTTCCATAATCAAAACTGGCTGCAAAAATACTACAAAATAACCATTTCTCCAAACTTTTGCGGAGAAAAAAGGCCCTATTCTCCGCAAATCTGCGGAGATTATGGCAAAATCTCAACTTAAACTATGAATCTCCTTTTTTCTTTATCTCTGTGGTTTAAAT
>JALFCW010000004.1 GCA_022771625.1 Prevotella sp. | reverse complement strand
CTTTTGTTGCATTCTCCAAGCGCTTCCACTTAGAAAACGGTGTACACACCTTGCGCCCATCTTTGGTTTCAATCCAAAGACAAGTGTCATCTATCCATACTTTATCAATATAAAATCTTTTCATTATGTGGTCCTCCTGTTTATTTATTGAAATAACTACGCCATCTTTCAATGATGATTTCTTTGTTTTCTAAAACCAAATATTATAAACAATGTAGGCATAATTCAAATTTAATCTGCATATTATGGAACAACGCCGCAAAGATACAAACAATTTTCCATTCCTCCAAACATTTCTCGGATTATTTTCAATTATTTGGCTTCTCTCAACTCCATCCAATCACCCCAAGCGTCACATGTCACATGGATTTAGGGAAAGCAACTATATAACAATGATACAATTTATTGTAATGATGTAATGTAATGGTCAATAATAATATTTTTTACTCATATTCAAGCACTTACCATTGTATTTGGGCGTAAATCATTACAATTACAGCATTACAATAAATCTGTGCCTATACTGAAAAAGTAGTCACATTCTTGCCCAATCAACCTTCGATCATCCTTCGTTCATCCTTCGTTCATCCTTCGATTGGGCATATGAGAATGATTATATGTTGTTCGGAGGTTCATTCTATTTAGATTGAAGATAAAACTATTTTCCATTCCTCCAAACATTTCTCGGATTATTTGCAATTATTTGGCTTCTCTCAACTCCATCCAATCACCCTGGGCATCACTTGTCACATGGATTTCGGGAAGATTCACTTTTCCCTCTTCCCTACAATCCAGTTCCACATTATAACTAGGAATATCGACCAAAGTAATATCTGCATAACCCTATTTCTTTATTTCAACAACCAACCCCAAGTTCAGTTCTTTAGAGACTTTATCGAGAAACTGTTTCTTCATTTTGTTATTGCTATGGGTTATCAGTAACCAACCACCTCCGAGAGACCTTTGCGAACTTCCATATTTCTCGTCACGACGATTAGAGATGACGGGCACTTTGCAGAATTTCAGATTAAGTCGCTCGACCAATTGCCTAACCCTATCCACACCAATTTTCTTTATAGTTTTCTCAAAAGTATCGGCAGCTTTCTTTTCAGCGATTACCTCACCATCAGGAAACCGCACAGTCAAGTCAGTTGCAGGACCACGCTGTGTTTGAGTTTCAATGCGGAAATGTTTAGAGTGAGTCACTTCCGGGTCAATCACTATTTCCTTGGCATCGGGTATCTCTGCCGCAAAGTTGCGCTTTCGGCTGAGATGCACGCTAAGCGGATAGCCAGGCACATAATCGACCACGAGAACCAATTCCCGCTTCACTGGTTGCAGTGCCGGTTCAATGTTCTGTTTCAATACAGGAAGAATCTCATTCTTTATGATTTCTTCTTCCGCGAGGCTCACCTTTGCCTCAAGGTCAGCCGTTGACAAATGCTCACGCCGCATCGTCTCTATTGCCTTATATAAATCGTCCAATCTGCTCATATATAGTTCTTCTTATTTTGTTCATTATCTATGTATTCATCATAACTAGCCTATTTCCCCGCACTATTCTTTGTAAAAAGTTGCATATAGTTCAAATGCTTCTTTTTTTGACAAAACTTGCTTATCGTCAATAAACACCAGAGATTTCCACTTTTCCTCTCCTACCAATCCTTTTCGTTGAGCTGTAAATGATTTGAACTCTTGTTTACTTTTCAGTATTTCACTTACTTTTTCCCATGCAGAATATTGGCTTTCCTTTAACATATCAAGACTAACGAAGGTTTTCATACATACTATGTCACGACGAACATCATATTTCATCAATACTAACCCCTTTCCATTCGCTGCGACAAAATTCGTATCATCATAATATATGACAATAGACGTGTTCTGCTGGGAAAAAGCAAGCAATGTTTCCCCAATTGACAAGTCTTTATTTTTTAGAACCCTTTCGGCATACCTATGCAGCATATGTACTGAAATTGAGCTATACCCAGGAACGCATTGCATTTTCGATAAGTATTCATTCGTCTCTTTGATATAAGCAAATCTTATTATACCAAATTTGCCCGCCCTATTACAATGTATCACAATAATATAGTCTGCATTATCGGTATGATAGTCAAAATACTTCCATATCTTGTCTTTCATTCCTCTTAGCAATTCACTTCTCATCTCCTTTATCCTATACTGTCCCCATCTTGCGATTCTTTCATGATCCGCAGACAGAATGCGAAGGAGGTCGCTTGAATTCATTGATGATGTCAACATAACGTATTCTTTTTATACATCTTATTCAGTTACTGCATATCCATTACTTGCCAATATCCACCCTTGTCAGGGCCTATTCTTTTTAAGAGCCCCATTGATTTAAGGCGTTTTATGTGATACTGTATTCCATCAATCGTCATACTTTTGAATTGCATCTGCACTTCTTTTACTGTAGCATAAGGGTTATTCTGAAGACAATTAATTATTTCATCTTGTATCATAGATGTTTTCTTGGTAGTTTTCTTGGTAGTTTTCTTGGTAGTTTCATGCCCTACCAAGGTGGTTTCATGGACGTTTTCTGTATCTCCAACTACCCTGGCAGGATACTGATACCTGAAAGTTGTCCAAAGCCCGCAGGCATCGTAGCGGAAATCCACCGTAGAGAAGCCATCCTCTTGACAGCCCTTGATGATGCGCTCAATGCCCCTACCCCATGCCTCCACTTCGCCGGCACGGAAGAATGTGTTGGCTATGTCGGGATTGTATGGCATACTACGATGCGATGACAACAAAGTATCTACAGTCCAACCATCGGGAAGAACTCCGCCATTGACAATCTGAAGCATATTATCAGTTACTCTGATTTGTATTGGCGATGTGTCAGAATAATCCTTGTTAATGCAAGCGTTGAGCAATGCTTCCCTCAATGCCTCTCGCGGCATTGGGAAGGTCTCGATGCGCTGGATTCCCTCGTATGTTATTACCGCCTTTAGATATTTTGTGCAAAGCAAGTCCATCAGTTTATGTATCTGTTGGAACAGGTTGCCATGTATCTCGTCCTGATACACCAAGTCGGCATCCTCTCTGAAGAAACCGATTTTCACAAACGCTCCTGTTACGTATTTCTCAGGATCGGGATGGAACAACAATGCGGCAGCACGTTTCAGATACGAGCCTTCATAAAGACGCAATTTCTCAAGCAGTCCCTTGTTGTCATCCTGCAAATCAGCCTCTTCCATTCGTCTGCTCAGCTTTGCATATCTACGGAACAAATCAAATGTTGCATTGTCCAAATCATCCACAGTGAGATAAGGCACTGGCACCCCATCCCAAGTCTTGCCTTGCCGCCTAAGCATAAAGCGGTCGAGAGCTGCACCTTTTAGTTCTTGGTTTGTGGCCCCACTCCTCTGATAATAATGACCACGATAGCTTATCGGATAAGGATATGCCTCAACAACCACTTCAACATATGCCAAACCGTCAGCATCCAAGAGATTGACATCGACGATTATGCCCAACACATCCCTTACCTTGTTCGGAATATCCTCCATCAGCTTCTTTGAGTTGTCAACACCAACCACCTCGTGCTTGTCGTTCACGCCAATGAACATTCTGCCGCCCTGCGCATTGGCAAAGCCGCATATCCACTGAAGGTATTTGTCGTTCCACGACTCCTTAAACTCTATGTTTTGACTTTCGTCGGAATGTATTATTGTCATAGCGGTACTTGAGTTTTTAGAAACATCAAACAAAATCCTTTTGCAAAGATACAAACTATTTTCCATTCCTCCAAACATTTCTCGGATTATTTGCAATTATTTGGCTTCTCTCAACTCCATCCAATCACCTCGAGCGTCACATATCACATGGATTTCGGGAAGATTATCCCTAAATATCAAGCAAAACCATTAAGCTTTCTCCTCCTATGTGAGTCCGCTATGACTCCGTTGTGACTCCGCTTTTTTGCAGACAGAGATTATACATACAACAGATGTATAGCACATTAACAGATAATAGGCAAAATGGGCAAAAGCAAATTGGGCAAATTCATTTATTCAATTTGCTTTTGCCCATTTTGCCCATCGACTTCATACCTGTCCCGTGGCTCACGTATTCACGTCTGCTCTTGTGAATACTGACTTTTACAATATGTAACTATTCCCTTGCAGAATATTCCCCAAGAAAATCAATCCACTTCTTTATTGGTGCACTCAGAGCGTGATGCTTCTCTTTGTCTAATGAGACATAATCTTCATTCGACTCAAGCAATTCGATGCAAGTCTGCATTTCTTCTGTAGTTGTAAACGAAAATACGGAATCTGCTTTAGCATCAACGTATTTGTTGATTTCAGATTTTACGGCATTGTTGAGCGTAGATAAATATGTCTTAGCCCCACTTGCCGACATTCTTTCATATAGCCATTTCTCGAAATAGTCCTTAATCGTTGGATTGGGAGGCAGCGAATAGTCAGATGTATTCGGTGCTACCGACTTTCTGTCAACACTAGTTTTCCGTGCATCCTTAATCGATACAACATTTGTAAGGTTAACGCCTTCGTAACTATATACTTCTACCCCAACTCCAAACTTACTGCTAATCTTTAGTATGTCCAATATTTTGTCGGGAGTATCAGTGTTCTTAAACACATAATACCCATCAACATAATCCTGTTTGCTTTTGTCTATCTTACCTTCATTGTCTCTAAAAGGTATAGTGCCAACGAGTTTATATCCAGAATGTTCCACATGTTGAGCCTCTTTGCAAATACGTCTAAGTCCTATCTTTTTTAATGTATTTATGAGAGTTGATTTACCCTCTCCCTCATCAAATACCGTTCCATCTGGGAACACTACTTTATATCTCTTCAATGTCTTCTTAGGCAGATTTTCCATGGTGCCATCAGGGAATGTTGCTATAACATAGTCAATTGGCTTCTCCTCTTCAACAGAGGATTGCTCTTCCTCTTCTACATCTGGCATTAGTTCTTCCACCATATCTGTTTCGTCATACGTCGGATTTGTAGCTGACTCGTTAGTAGTTGCTTCCGTTTCAGAGTAACTTGTCATTGACATTATTAGGCTATTGCGAGTAAACGACATAGCAAGTGTTCCGTCAGGCATATAATTGACGTTAAGAGTCAATGGAGTCCTTACATCGCGAAGCTCTTTAAGCAAAGCCTTCCCGACAGCTGGCATCAATTCTTCACGCAGGATTTTCTCTTCAAGAGCATCCCATTTATTCTCTATCTCGAATTGCCCGTCACCTTTCAACATTTCCTTGCGATGGGCATAAAAATCTGAAAGTTTACTCATGATTCTTTTATTATTTCGTTTCGTTCTTCTTCTGTCAAACCATAAAGGTCAAAGACAATGTTGTCAATCTCTCTTTCTTCAGTTGATGTATCTGCCTTAGGATTGTTCTTTTTTGCCAATAACACTTTATCTACAAGTGGGATTAATACAGGTTCTATCGCAATAATTGCCTCATCGCTTGGCATTGGGAACGGTTTTACATAATTGGTCGTATATGTATAGTATCCGCCTCGTAAAACATATCCTGTATTTTTAATAAAAAACCACATTAAACTTGAATTTAATATTGCCATCAAAGATTTATAAGAAGATTTTATCATATCCTTTTTTATATAACCATATATCTTTGTAGTAGCATAGAAATCACCATTAATATCATAAGAAAACTGGCTCTTAAATGATGTATATGGTGCAACCAATTTTTCCTTACCAAAAAGCGAAAGACTTTTTGGATATATATACCTATACCATAGTGCATCATTTATGAGTTTCCCATTCTCTCTTTTTCTTAAAATGTTTTGACTATTTAACAAATAGGCATATCCTAAAGGAAATTGTTGTCTAATTTCATCTTCTGTATACAAAATTGCCTGGCTATCCACTATTTTATATGGAAATATGACATATTTATCAGTTTTAATATTCTCATATCTATGAACACTATTTCCTTTTAATAATGGATGGACTAGGCCCTTTTCGATTTCATAATACTTTCCTTGATCTTTAGAAAAACCTCTAATGTATTTTCCACAAGTAGTACAATCATGAAGAAAATAAGTATCATCACGACTTGTTTGTAATCCACAAAATATTTTATCAAAGTAATCCCCCATTGAATAATGTTGGCATTTTAATCTATTCAATATTTCATTGGTTTCTTTAGGTGTCAATACCCATGTTTCTGCATTTAGCTTATCTGATGGTATCTCAGAAAAATCAGACTTCGTTAATTCCTCCAAATATGAAGACAAATCCTTATTTGATGGCAAATCACGATCAAGCTCATTATAAAGAAGAACATCTGAATCCTTTTTAAACCACTGAAGAGCGGTATATGTTGATGCATTGAATACTTGGTACGAACCAAAGTTTATTATTCGTTGCGCAGCCTTATTCTCCGAACAGAGAAGTCGAAGTCCTTTACCCATTGCACCATTACTCCATTTTATAGGCATGATGAAGTTTACGAATCCGTCATTATTACAAAGGTTCATTGCTCTTTCTGCAAAACATACATATAGGTCAAATGAGCCTGTTGCTGCCTTGTAATTTCTTGATAAGTAATCAGCGTATTCTGAATTATCGCTTCTAATACCTTGTATTCTGCGATACGGCGGATTACCAATAACAATATCAAATCCTTCCCTCACTCCAAACATCCATTCAATGTCGAGGAATGGAGAGACGGTGTTTTGATCATAGGGATTCCAATCCGTGACTTGGAGGACTGCAGCCTCAAAACCAGACGGTATGCTCTTTTGCTTTTCACGCATTATATCATTACGGCAATTTGTGATTGTAGCATTAATGATGTCACGAAAACGTTTATTAGCATCATAACGGATAATCTGAGGGTCTGAGAACATATCGGTTTGAACACTCTCTTCTATCCAACGTTCGCCTTGGTATTTTGCAAGTTCTGTTTCTTTCTCTTTTATTGTATGTTGAAGCTCTGCAATTCGCTTCTCATTAGGCTCACCAACGAGTTTGTTTATATGCTCATGTATCTGCTCGCGTTTCTTCTCATCATCCCTTAGAAGTCTGATTTTTTCGCTACGCTTGCGAGTATAGAAATGGCGACGGCGAATTGCCATTAGTTCATCCTTGAGAATTGCCAAAACAGAATCCTGTGTCCAGTCATTGTTATACTTATGGATATCAGCCGATATCAACGAGTTGGCTGCAACAAACTTCGACTCAAGATTAGGCAAAGTCTTTATTCCGAAGTTATCCTCCGGCTTATCAAGCATAATCTCATTCTGCTCACATATCAACGTGATGAAGAAACGCAATCGGGTAATTAGCATTGCTATAGGCTGAATGTCAACACCATAGATACACGACTCAATTATATATAGCTTGCGGGTATAGTCGGGAGAATTAAGTGCGTTATTGAATGTTTCCTTGATTTCATCCAACTTTTTGTTTCGTTCTTCCTCATCAGCTATTCCAAAAGCACGTCGGCTATCGTCAGATGCCATATCCAACAACACTTCACGCCATTGTTCATTTTTAGGGTCCACTTGTCTCAGGATATGCACCATCTGCTGGAGCATGCCCATAGGAAAAGCTCCCGAACCACATGCTGGGTCAAGTATTTTACATGTGAAAAGAGCATGAACTATCTGATGTTTTTGTTCATCTGTGAGTTCCACTTCATGAGTAGTAAAGTCAAGAAGCTGTCGGAATTTATCTTCCAATTTATCATCCACAGTACGTTTCAAATGAGCTACAAGGCTCTCATTCACCATATACTGCACAATCTCGCGTGGAGTATAGAATGAGCCACTCTGATTGCGTGCAGTCTCCTTTGTCTCTGGATTATAAGCACCAAGCAAGTTCTCAAACACCTTGCCTAACAACTCAGGGTCGAGAGCCACTTGAACATCCTGTGGAGTGTTTTCCTCTATTGTAAATTCATATCGGTTGAAGATAGATACAAGACCTTTCTCTGGATGAAAGAACAGGATATTTGGAACAGTTGCACGATACTTGTATGTACCATCCTTCCATCTCAAGGCATTGCGTGAAAATCCATCATTATAGAACCTACGCTCAACACCATCAAGGGTCTTTGACTTGTCTTGACACTCAAACAGTCCGCAGTTCAAGAAAGGAACAGAAGAGAATAGTTCTATAACTTCGTCCTCGGAAATACTGAATAATTCTTCATAGCGATACAAGTTCTTGACATCTGACTTGGCAGCCTTGGCAAACTCACGTCTCTCACCATCCTCTATAATAGCCCTATTCAGTGTGCCAAAGAACAGATTCTGAAGAATTGCCTGATAATAATTCGTATCAGTAGCGCTTTGCGGGTCAAAGTCTTTTAATATAGAACCAAGATAATTGACGTCAAATATACTATTAGGCACAAGTCCTTTCTGTTTGATAAACCACACGAACATAAGTCGGGTTATCAGTCGTATGACACGAGTATCTATATCCTCACGGTCATCATCCTGAGTAGATACGTCTCCAGGGAAACTAACCTTCGTTTCGGGCGCAACCGCCCACTGATACCACTCAAACAGGTCGCGATAGAATCCCTTGGTAAGGGGCTGGGCACTGAACACTTCCATCCAATGTTTATACAACTCATCGAATGATGGATAACGCTTGTCGCCAAGTGAATTCAGTATGTCGATGTGACCACGATGAGGATGGAGGCAGTCAATTCCCTTAAGCATGCTCACCTTTCCAAGTTTCTCTCCTGCTCCACGACGCCACTCTTGACTGTATTCCATACGTTCACAAGTAGAAAGCGTCAACTTGTCACCCTCACGCACGAATAGAATTACAGGTTGGGCGGCAGCTATGCGATTGAAACCACGTGTTAGGGTTGCACATTGACTACGAGATAGTTGCTTGCCTTCGGTTATATCTACAGCAAATACCATCATACTCTCATACTTGCTTTCAGATGTAGCCTTCTCAACTTCATCTATGCTTTTGGCTTCACCCTTTCCCGACAATGTAGCCTCATCAATATTACCTATATAATATGTAGCCTCAACCTTATCAACTACCTCAGATAAAGACTTTGACAGTTCATAATGATATAGGTTATTGAAAAGCAAAGCCTGACGAGTTACAGGCTTAAACGATATTTGCAAACTGTTGAGCATATCGCAACAAGCATCATATAAAGACTTTTGCGAAAATGATTTCAATACTTCCTTCATAACCGAATATGATATTATATTGTTATTTACTTATGTATTCCCAAGTGATCAGGTCAAAATTCTCCAACTTAAACTTATCCTCCAAGCATATGCCATCGGAGGCGAACGAATTGTCCTTCTTCATACCTTTACGTGAACTTGCTATGTCGAGGATAAATGATGTGGCTGCTTGAGGCACATGCGACTCCATCCAAGAACGAAGTATGGATGACAACCGTTCGAGTTTTTCGCTCCTGTCATCATGCTCTAGCATACTTTTCTCATTCCCGTATGATGCTTTGCCTTCAATCCATTCGGGCACGAATCGTTCCATATTCTTGTTAGTGCGCAACAACTCCAACACTTCAGCCCTGTTCATCTCTGTCTTAGTGGCTGCAATACGTGAATCTGTCGGCTGGCACATAAGATATATTTCCTTGTATGGCTTGCAACTGCCTTCCTCACGATGAGGATAACCGACAACAGCAACAAGGCTTTCTGGTATTTGCTCGAAGAGATTATCAGGAAGTTTGAATCCTGAGAATATACCGTTTGGCATACGGCGGAACTCATCTCTATTGCGGTCGAGATAGTCAATAAGGTCTTGACGATAGGTCTCAAAAGAGAAGTCTTTCAGAGACAATGTCTCTACACGTTCAATGTCTGAGATACTATTGTCGGTAAGTTCTTTCAATAGGCGGTCGGCATTCTTGTCTTGAAGTGGGTTATCCTCTATCATCTTCTTATAACTGTCGTTTACTTCGAGTGTCTCAGTGTCAACAAGTTTCATAAGCGACATACGGTTCTGTATGCGGTTTTCGAGATTAAGATATGCCTCAAATGACTTTGCCGGCCAGAAGTTTACACAACGGATAATATCATTGGGCGAACCTATACGATCGATACGTCCAAAACGCTGGATAAGACGTACAGGATTCCAATGGATATCATAGTTAATCTGCATATCCGCATCCTGAAGATTCTGACCCTCGGAAAGGCAGTCTGTAGCAATCAAGATGTCTATTCCATCATCAATTTTGTCGGCAGTTCTCCTGTCATATTCATATACAAGTTGCTGCCATTTCTTATAATCCACGTTCCACCTCTGCTTTTCATCATCATAGTAGTCGGAGCGATTGAGTCTTGCATCCTCATAAAGATTAGTCCAGTCCTTTTCCTTATACAACTTGCTGTATGGGGCAAAGCTCTCCAGAACCTCAGTGAAATCCCTTGTTGAATGATGACCTGTAGAACCAACCGACTGACCTGATGCGTAAGCCAATCGGGTAACCCCCCGAGCCTTTAATTCATCAAACAAGAACTTGGCTGTATCACTATAAGCAGTGAATATCACAACCTTCTTGTTTTCCGCCTTCTTCTTGTCTTGCAGTATATTAACAAGATGTTCCAATTTGAGGTCATGTTCCTGCCCATGGCGATATTTTGTCTCAAAGTCCTTAAGAGCCAAATATATCTCATTGAGGTTTTTCACGTCTGCCTTAAGTCCTTTTTCAAAGCCATTCAGATTTTGCATTGAAGCAATGTTGATTGTCCCCTTGCGCAATGAATAATCCTCTATAATGTCATCCTCATCCGACGACACTACACCATCCTCATCGACAACAATTTGACCATCGTTTTTCTTTTGTTTGAACTCCTCCACCATCTGCAATGTCCTCTTGTGAACATCAAGCACTTTTTCAACTGTCAACATGCAAGAATACCACGAACTTTCAAGTCGCTTCATAAACAGGATTCCCATCATCTTGACTAGGAACATTTCTCGGTTGACATCGTCATCCCATTCCTTGTGAGCTTCCTTTCTTGCTTTCTTTATTGTCTTTGGGATATAGCAACTTGGTTGATAGGCTGTTAGAAGCAATTCTTCAAAGGCTGCATATATCTCTTCGGTAGTGTTGTATTTGCCGAAATGCTCCACTCCTTGATACACGTTTACTGGCTTGTCCTTATCGGGAAATCCGAGGTCCTCGCCTAAAGTCTTTTCTATTAACTTACGTGTTCTTGCAACGATGAGTTTGTCGGTGAGATTAAAGAATTTTGGCGGCAGTTTGGATATGAAGCCACCAATAGTGCGATTGTCATCCTCACACCACTTGGTGAACTTTCTCTGAGCGTCAGTAAATAGGTTTTTCAAGGATTCAACGCCAAATGTGTCATTATCAAAAGCATCATCCTTACCATGTCCAATAAGATTAAACTGACCTTTCACATCGTTCAATCCTGTATTAATTGGAGTAGCTGACAACATCAATACTTTAACGTCGCGGTCATCATGTCCATCCCTATTCTGAATCAAGGAAGACATCAGTTCCTGATAGCGTCCAGACTTCTCATTACGCAGATTGTGACTCTCATCTATCACTATCAATATGCGCTTGCTATGCTGAAGATAATCAAGCTTGGCATCGTCATAGCGCATCAATCTTTCATCCTGCAAATCTGTATGGAAACGTACAAGATAATCAAACTTGTCATCCTCAAAACGGGAACCATGGCGACGCAAGTATTGCTTCCAGTTTTGTTCCAATTTCTTTGGACAAAGCAATACCGTCTGATAACCTTTCGTCTGGAAATATTTTATAACTGCGAGTGCAGAGAATGTCTTTCCGAGTCCCACAGCATCTGCAAGGATAGCACCATTATAGTTTCTCAGCATCTTGATGAGCGAGATAACTCCCTTCTGCTGATAATTGAACAATGTTTTCCATATCACACTGTTTTGAAGTGTTGACATATCTTTCTGATGCTCCAAGCTATTGTCCAATTCTATATCTGCATTAAAGAGTTCAAACAGAATCTTATAGTATATCTCCTGTGGAGTATAAGTACGGAAATACTCTTCTATCTTACGTATGAAGAATTCCTTTACGTCAATCAGTTCTGATTTCTTGTCATTTAATACGGCATGCACTTTGTCTTTGGCAATATTCTTCCAAAGATCATTAAACCAACCATTAAGTTCCTTATAGTCATTATCGAATGTCCTGCATGGATTGCCTACATTGAGCTCGACATTGGAGGTAGCCTTCAGCCCAAGCCCTGCATCTGTAAGATTACTGCTTCCTGAAAGATAAAAACTGTCAGACTGCAAATTGTTGTTAGTAAATAAATATAGTTTTGCGTGACAGAATGCATTAACAACTGCTTTAATTTCCACTTTATCCCTTTTTAGGAAGGCTACTGCTTCTTTTGCATAGTCTGCCAGTTCGATGATAGTAGTAATACTTCCATCACCATTGAGCAAATCGATTACATTGTCAGCCTTTTTTGTATCTTCAACCATTTCTGAAGAGACAATTCGGAAATGATCATCTACAGGAAGTTCACGATATAGTTTACTTAATGCACGAATCGTAAAATAGCCTGTAACAATATCCAGCCTTCCTTTCTGCTCCATTCCAGGATTGTCCATATTTCGTCCGATAAAGGAACGAATATAATCCCACACTGTCACTATATTATATCCATCATCGGGATATCTGTCTTTCTTGTTGTCGATAAGCATAGGGCTTACTACATTTTGTATGGCTATTAGCTCCCGACAAGCCAAATATTCTTGTTTTTAGTTATCTCGTATGGAACAAAAAACGTGGAGCTTGTACAACTTGCTCGTTCCACGGATTGAGGCTCTGGACTGCCCACTTGTCTGAAACGAACAGAGTACAAACTCCACTAAGGTATATAATCCACCCATTAATCCTGCCGACAGGATACAACATCTCCTGCCGACAAGATACAATATGGGCATAGAATAATCTACACCTTTAGTGGCGTTGACATCTGCTTTGTTTTTTGACAAGTGTGAAATTGTCCAGATTTCAATCCGTCAAAACCAAAGCGTCGTAAACGCCTTTCTTCCCATTATGTTCAAGGCATCTTGACAGGCTCGCTGCCCCATTGCCTTAAGCTGTTTCCCTCCCGCCTTGCGGCGTGGAGTTCAACTAACTGCTTGCAAAGGTATATAAAAAATCCCGAACTACCAAGTAATTCGGGAGATTTTTTGTGATAATATTGTTTTTTCAGGAAGGGATACATTCTCTTTTACGTTGCTTGCTCTACGCAGAGAAAGGCTTAACGAGAGAGAATAATGGCAAAACACGAAAAGAAGTAGAAGAATGGCACTTTTCCCTAAAAAATTTGGAGATATGAAATATTATTGTTATTTTTGCGCAAAAATACAAGAGTATGAAATCAAGAGGTGAATATATACAGATAATCAAAGCCCATGCTCCAGAACTGCAATCGAGGTTTGGAATACAGTCTATGTCGCTTTTTGGCTCAGTTGCACGTAATGAACAACATGAAGGCAGCGATATTGACCTCTTTGTCAAAATGCCACCTAAGTTTTTCAACTATATAGAAGCATCTGAGTATCTCAGAAAATTATTGGGATGCGATGTTGACCTTATCAGTGATCATCGTAATCTTCGTCCTTTTTTTAGAAAACAAATAGAACTAGATGGAATCAATATCTTTACAACAGAAGGAAATAGCCAAAGATTTGTTGGAGCAAATTAGAGGTGCCATTGATAATTTCATATTAAAAAATCCCGAACTACCAAGTAATTCGGGAGTTTTTTTTGTGATTTATTTATATGCTTAATTCATCGGGAGGCGGTCTTACATAAAGTAAAGACCCTACACCGGCGGACTATACGTTAATTTGTCTTATAGTATTACTGCAAAACTATCGATGATAATCGAAATACTCCCAATAGGTGCCGGAGAATTGCTTGTATATCTGGATGCGACGCTCGCCGGGCGACTTTGTCTCTGCCTCAAGGCGCTGCATGTCGTCGTAGTCGGTGTCCATCACTGTGTTGCGATATACCACCTTGGGAGATGAACGACGATGGGTGTAGAGGATGAGAGCCTCGCGATAATGCAACGGAAGGGTGTCGTCGATCTTGTGGGTCTTCATCAGAAGATTGACAAAGCCATCGAGGTCCTTGTCGATCAACATTCCGCAAAGCTGATATTCGATGGCAGCCTTTGTTGCCTGTCCACTCTTGACAATGGCTTTGAGATAGTTCTTGGTGGTTTGACCATGGCGAGGTATGGCTCCCAGCATGCGATAGACTGAGTCGGGAGAAAGCATGAGCATCTTGCCGTCGGACAGTTCGGGCACTATCGAGGCAGATGTGCCACGCACAGGATATTTGAAGAGTTCGTCGCCAAGCCTTCCCTCGTGGGCAAGGGCAAAGACACGCAACATGGTGAGATTGGCATCCGACTTGTCGGACTTCTTGCCCACCTCGAGTGCCTTGGCATATTCGCCATGCATGAGCAAGCGCTCCATCCTAAGGCGATAATGGGTGATGTCGTTGGACATGGACATCAATCCCACGCCAATCATCATGGCGGCAAGGAGGAAGATGTTACATCCTATGGTTCTTGCCATATATCCCTCTTCATGACCGTTGTCGGGATAGCGATAGCGGAGCAGTTCGCCGAGGAAATACACCACTCCCCACCATACCGCCACTACTACGGGCATGAGTATTGCCCACCATCCCCATGGCGACATTGAGCTCGACGGGTCGTAGTTGGTGAGCATCGCCAATATATACAGCGAGGGGAAGCACGACATTGCGAAAATGCAAAGGGGCTTTTTCTGCATCAGCTTTGCTACAGAAAACTGTATGAGTGCCAGTATTATTATGATTATGCTGCCGCCTATGACACGCGAATATACTGTTTTACCCCCACTGAGCAGATGCTGGGTGAGGGCGAGTGTGTCTTCCTGATAGAAAAACACATAGATTGCCACAAAGAGCAAAAAAACGATAGCGCACACCGTCCTTACAACGGTTGCGCTACCATCTTCACGATTTCTATTACTATTATACATTTAAAAAGTATAGAGTTCTATCAATTCTTTTTCAATACCACTGCCGAACGTGCCGGGATATAGAGCTTGAGCCACTCCTTGCGGTCGTTGACATACAGAGGGTCGAAATTGGTGACATGGGTGATAGAGTCGTCAGCCAATCCGTTGCCTCCAAATTCCTTGGCGTCGGTGTTGAGCACTACATCATAGGAACCGGTGGGAACGAGGAATCCATAGTCAGTGAACGAGCGGTCGGGACTGAAGTTGAAGACAAAGATAAGGTCGCCACGGCTGAATGCCAACACTTGGTCGCCATCGTTGTGCCAAATCTCCTGCACCGGCGTCTTCTGGAAGTTACGTTGACTCTTTATCACCTTGAGCATTGCCTTGTCGAAGTCGCCGAGATAGTGATAGCAGAGTTCCTTGTTGTCAACAAGGTTCCACTGGCGGCGTGCATACTTGTAGCTCCATCCGTTGCCCTCGCGGGGGAAGTCAATCCATTCGGGATGTCCGAACTCGTTGCCCATAAAGTTGAGGTAGCCACCGTTGATGGCTGCTGCCGTGACGAGGCGAATCATCTTGTGGAGAGCGATGCCACGATGAACCATGAAGTTCTCGTCGCCCTTCTTGAAGTGCCAATACATATCGGCATCTATCAGACGGAAGATAATGGTCTTGTCGCCCACAAGTGCCTGGTCGTGGCTCTCGCAGTAGCTGATGGTCTTCTCGTCGGGACGGCGGTTCTTCACCTCCCAGAATATCGAACTCGGTTTCCAATCCTCGTCCTTCACTTCCTTGATGGTCTTTATCCAATAGTCGGGGATGTTCATAGCCATGCGATAGTCGAATCCATAGCCTCCGTCCTCATATTTTGCTGCCAAACCAGGCATACCGCTTACCTCCTCGGCAATGGTGATAGCATTGGGGTTGACCTCATGGATAAGAAGGTTGGCGAGAGTGAGATAGCAGATGGCATTGTCGTCCTGATGTCCATTGAAGTAATCGGGATAACCGCAGAAAGCCTCACCGAGTCCATGGCTATAGTAGAGCATGGATGTGACACCGTCGAAGCGGAATCCGTCGAAGTGGTATTCCTCAAGCCAGTACTTGCAGTTGGAGAGCAGGAAGTGCATCACGTCGTCCTTGCCATAGTCGAAGCAAAGGCTGTCCCAAGCCGGATGCTCATGACGGTCGCCGGGATAGAAATACTGATTGGGGTCGCCGGCGAGGTTGCCAAGTCCCTCAATCTCGTTCTTCACTGCATGAGAATGTACAATATCCATGATTACGGCAATACCGTTCTTATGGGCTGTGTCGATCATCTCCTTCAACTCCTCGGGAGTACCGAATCGGCTTGAGGGAGCGAAGAACGAGCTGACGTGGTATCCAAACGAACCGTAGTAGGGATGCTCCTGGATGGCCATCACCTGAATACAGTTGTATCCGTCCTCAATCACTCTCGGCAGTACGTTCTCGGTAAACTCCTTGTATGATCCCACCTTCTCGGCATCCTGTCCCATACCCACGTGGCACTCATAGATGAGCAGTGGGTTCTTGCTCGGTTTGAATGTCTTCTTCTTGAATACGTAGGGTTTCTCGGGAGCCCACACTTGAGCCGAGAATATCTTTGTGGTATCATCTTGCACTACTCGTTGGCACCATGCAGGGATTCTCTCCCCTTCTCCACCATTCCACTTCACCTTCATCTTATATAGGTCGCCGTGCTTCATTGCCTTGGCAGGGAGTTTCAGTTCCCAGTTGCCAGTGCCCTCGATACGCTTGAGCTTATATTTCTCGTTTTCCTGCCAGTTATTGAAATCACCGATGAGGTAGATCTCAGTGGCATTAGGAGCCCACTCGCGGAACACCCATCCGCCCCTTGTTGTCTTGTGCAAGCCGAAATACAGATGACCAGTGGCAAAGTCGGATAGCTTAATCTTTCCTTTCTTAGTCAGCTGATCGAGTTTCCACTGTGCATGCTCGTGACGACCACGGATAGCACCCTCGAACGGTTCGAGCCATGAATCGTTCTTCACCAGCCCGATGTGTGCGGGCTCCTTTTTCTTGGGAGCGGCGGCTGTAGCCGTCTTCTTCCTTATACAAATCTTTTTTTCAGCCATATCAGATAAAAATTATTAGTTTTTATTCCTAATTCTTAACTTTAAAAATCGCTTTTCTTATCTCCTTCTCATCGGAAATACAGGGAGCATGTCCGTCTTGTGGGAAGAAGATGGCAAACATGCCGGGGGTGCAGGTGACATACTGCTGTGATGCTACTCCCGGCAACTTGGTGATGTCCTTTTCGGCATTGTATTCGCCCTCAGGCAGATCTTCACGCGGAGTGTATCCGTAAGTCTCACTGCACGACAGGGGTATCTGTATGTCGATCATCTCGTCGTGGGTTTCGAGCACAGCCTCCTCCTTGGTCTTGCCTTTTGCCACGGCAATATTCAAGAAGAGGTCGTCGCCCTTAATCACATGCTTACCCTCGCTAAGACTGTCGAGGTCGTTATTGGCGATAAATGCCAAAACATCTTCAAATAATGGATTGAGCACTGAATAGTAGCTCAATTTCTCCAATGAATCTATTATCATAACTGTATATTTTTTAAGTTCTTCAATCTTCAATTTTCAATCTTCAATTTTTCTTCACCGTCCTCCATCCGGCAGAGTATGTACCCCGGGCAGTGATGTTGCCATTGCGGTCTTTCTCCACAAACTCTCCGTCGCGCTTGTTATCTACATAGCTGCCCTCGAAGCGCTTGCCGTCCTTGTCCTCCTCGATGGCAGGACCATTGCGGAGGTCGTTTTTAAACTGCCCCTTGAACTTAGCCCCGTCGGCATAGTGGATGATGCACTGCCCGTTGAGCTTTCCGCCCTTCCACTGGCCTTCATAGACATCGCCATTCTTCATCACCAGTTTGCCCTGTCCGTCCTGACGGTCTTCTTTCCATTCGCCAGTATATACGTCACCGTTCTTCCAAGTGAGAGTGCCCTGTCCCGACTTGTCGCCGTCACGAAACTGTCCGGAGTACTTGTCGCCATTGGCATACTTGAATATGCCATTGCCGGTGCGCTCTCCCTGAACGTAGTCGCCCTCATAGACATCACCATTCTTAAACTTGTATATTCCCCTTCCGTTCTGAATGTCATTCTTCCATTGGCCTACATACACATCCCCGTCGGCATAATGGAATGTGCCCTTGCCCGAGCGTTGGTTTTCAAGCCAGTTGCCCTCGTAGCGCGAACCATCGCCCCAATCGAACACCCCCTGACCGTTCTTCTTGTCGTTAAGCCATGCACCCTTGTAGTAGGCACCGCCGGCAAAGGTATATACACCCTGTCCGTTGCGCTTGTCCTGCTTCCACGAACCTTCATACTTGTCACCATTATAATAATACATCGTTCCGGTGCCCTGCTGATAGTCGCGATACCACAGACCTACGTATTTGTTGTTGTTGGCAAAGTAATAAGTGCCTTTGCCATGCTGATGATCCTGGAACCATTGGCCCTCGTATTTCTCGCCGTCGTAGAAAGTGTAAGTGCCATATCCCTGGCGCTTGCCTTTCACATACTCGCCCTCATACCAGTTGCCGTTCTTGTAGGTAGCCTTTCCCTTGCCTTGCGGTTTGCCTGCCACCAATTCTCCCTTATACTGCCCGCCGTCAGCGGTAGTACTGTTGCCAAGAGTGATTTTCTGGGCAGAGATATGAGATGTTGCGCAAGCCAAAAAGACTGAAAATATGATTTGTTTGCAATTCATTTCTGTTATTCAAAGTTATTTATGCCACAAAGATACGTCAAAAATACCAAATCTCCAACGAAACAGGGAGATTATTTGCATTATTTAGCATTTTATTATATCTTCGGGCGTATTTACGAAGGTTGTGGCACCATGTTCGATGAGGAAATCCCTGTCGCGGAATCCCCACAACACACTGATGCACGGAATACCGGAATTGCGGGCTGTGGCAACGTCAACGTCACTGTCGCCCACATACACTGTATCTTCGCCACTTACCCCTAACTGTCGCATTGCCTCAAACACTGTGTCGGGAGCCGGCTTGCGCCTTATGTTCTCCCTCTCGCCTATGGCCACTTCAACTGTGTCGGCAAAGAAATGACGGCACAGTTCTACTGTGGCATTGTAAAATTTATTGCTCACCACAGCCACATTGCAACCGTGGGAGCGAAGACTGTGCAGCAGTGATTCTATCCCGGGATATGGGGCTGTAGTGTCGAGCGAATGGAGCATATAGTGCTTGCGGAATGTGGCGAGCACATCTTCATATTGAGGATTGGCTAATCCCTCGGGAATTGCCCTCTCTATCAGTTTTCCCACACCATTACCAACGAATCTTCTCACGTCGTCAATTGTATGTTCGGGCATTCCATACTGCCTCAGTGCATAGTTGGTACTTGCAGCTAGGTCGCCAAGCGTGTTGAGCAACGTACCATCCAAATCAAATATGTAAGTTTTATACATTTCTTTTACTCCTTTCCACCATTGTTCTTAATTTCTTGTTTAATTGTTCGTCGGCAATCAGTTGTTCGATGTTGACATGCATACGGTATGACCAACGGTTATAACAATCGCCGGGAATATTGATGCGCTCAGAGCGCGGATCGGGATTACGCATTTCGGCATCCACAGCAAGCCAGTCCTGCAAGGACAGCAGACAGAGCATCGAGGGGGAATAGAGATGGCGCGACACTATCTCCTCGGCGAGTGTAGTGGTAAGAGCCACTGGCGGTCGGCCCTCCTTCTGCATTCTGTCCCTATAGTAATGCTGTGCCGCCTCGGTACGCTCCTGCCACCACAGTCGCAAGGGTGGCATGTCGTGGGTGGAGATAGTGGCTACGCTGAGATAGGGATTTGCCTCAAGGTGGGCAAACTCCAATCCATGCTGCTTGGGCAGTGTCTGCACCTCAAGAGTAAGGATGCGAAGCGCATCGAGTGTGGGTTGCACACAATCGGGCAGCACGCCAAGGTCTTCGGCCGTCACCAGCATGTTGGTGCGCTCGAGCACCATCGACAGTTTGCGGTAGGCCAACGTTCCCCACATCTCATTATGTCGCTCATAGAAATAATCATTATAGATAGTCATAAAAGCCTGTCGCTCCTCGGAGGTAAGAGCCTCGAAGACAAGGGCATTGTAGGCTTGCACTCGTGGATGGAACATATTCGGCCATCTGCTGTCCTCCACAAAGAGCACGTTTGCCACAAGACGGCAAAGTCCATCGCGAATCCACACACTGTTCTCGTCGTTTCTGCCATTGAAGGCATCGTATATCTTTCTTTGGGTGTCAAACTCGGTGCGGAGGTCATATAGTCCATAGCCCTTTTCCCTTAGATAGGTGTTGCGCACATATTCCGCATGGATTCCAAACGTCTTTGTCAGCACTCGCCAATTGATGAACGGACGAGTCATAAACTCATGCCTGAAGGTGAGTCCGCGGGCATTGATATCGTTGGGCGACAACGGCATCGAGGGAGAGAAATGACCGAGCAGGGCATCCACCGAAGAGCGTGGTATCTCCCAAATACGGAAGAAACCGAGTACGTGGTCGATTCTCACTGCACCGAAATACTGCTCCATCCTCTGCAGGCGCTTCTGCCACCATCGGCATCCCTCGCGCATCATGGCATCCCAATTGTATGTGGGGAAGCACCAGTTCTGACCCTTGGCGTTTCCCTTGTCGGGCATCGATCCCGACTGCATGTCGAGATTGAACAACGCGCCCTCGCTCCATGCCTCAACACTGTCGGCACTTATTCCTATGGGTATGTCGGCCATAAACGTAACATTCTTATTACGAGCATATTCTGCCGCTTCCTTCAACTGATTATGCAATATGTATTGCACCCAATAAATATATTCTGCCTCGCGTTGCTTCACCAGTGTCTCCACCCTTCTGCGGTTATATACGGCATCCTCCTTCCAATCAGAAAAACGTGCAGTGTGATATTTGTCGCGCAGGATACAGAATGCGGCGTATGGCACCAACCAATCCTCATTCTCCTTCTTGAATTTGGCAAACTGCTCATCGCTTGCCAATTTTTCCTCGCAGTCGGCATAGAGTTCGCGCAGGTATTCCGTCTTCACCTTCTCCACAGCCTCATAATCAGTGAACGAAAGATTGTTGAGTTCGGAGCGTCGGCGATTGAAATCGAGCATCGACCCATTGTTGGCAAGGCGTCCGGCATCGTCGAGGTTGACATATTGCGGATGAAGTGCGTTGACAGATATAGTGTTGTATGGATAGGAGTCGTTCCAGTTGTGCTGCATGGTAGTGTCGTTCACGGGCAGCAGTTGGATTATCTTCATCCCGTTGGCGGCAGCCCAGTCGGCCATCAGTTTAAGGTCGCCAAAGTCGCCCACTCCACACGATCTCTCGCTGCGCAAGGCAAACACTGGCACCACCACTCCTGCCGACTTCCACAGTTTCTCTCTTCTGCGCATAATACCTCCGTCGAGCACCCTCACCTCCCCGTCGGGCATACGGTAGAAATCGGCTTTACGGTTGTCGCCTTCCTCCCAATCCTCCAGGTTGTGGGTCTTTTCATCCACTACCACATATTTATATTCTATTGGCTCGTGCATCACCTCGATGTCTATGGCCACTGTCCATACCGACTGACCTGCATATTGCATGGGCACATATCTCGATAGCGACCACGAACCCAATGCCGGATGATTGCCACAAAGAGCCACCTTCTTACCCTTTTCTATCTGTGGCGCCATGATGCGGAATATTGCAGTGCGTCGGAATGTAGGCAATGTCACCACACTCTCGCTGTCATTCTGCATTCCCTCGGCAGTGAGATAGGCAGCCGAGAAGAGGTGGTTGACAAAGGGCGTGGCCCGCCATTCGTCGTCCATCCTGTAATCATGTCCCGAGGCACAAGCAATGAGTCGGGGCACGAGCGTCCACTCTCGTCTGAGCACATATCCGTCCTCAGCCTCTATCTGATAGTAATAGGCAAACCGGGAGATTCCCCTGTGGCGCGATTCCACAATAGCGGTTTCCACGCTCCAGTGCTCTCCGTCCTGCGTCGTCATACGTATATCTTGTCTTTTCCTCGCACCGTCAGTGCAAACGTAGTCGATAACCACGTTAACACTCTCACCCCATGCAGTGCGATAGTTGACCGAGAAATTCAATTTCATATTTTCTACTTTTTTATTCATTATCCACACCCTTAGTGTGTCTTTTCTCTGCAAAGGTATTAAAAAGTTCATTAAATACAAAATAAAAATGCCGAAATATTTCCTTTATTCACAAAAAAGCGGTAACTTTGCAGCAAATTTAAGAAACATAAGCAATAAACAAGGAAAAAAATGAAAAGGATTAACGCAAAGATATACCTATGGGGCTCAGCAGCCGTGGTATTGCTCATAGTAGCTTTTACATATTGTTATCTTTTCTCTGATTTGTCGAAATCAGCAAAGACGGAATATATTTACATCGATTCCGACGACACACAAGACTCGGTATTCTCAAAGATACAACCCATTGCCAAGGCTATCCCTATGTCGGGTTTCACCACCCTGGCACGTCATAGCGGATATGCCGACAATATCCGCACTGGTAGATATGCCATTCGTCCGGGTGAGGGCGCACTCAAGGTGTTCCGCCATCTGAAGAACGGACTACAGTCGTCGGTGAACCTCACTATTCCTGAGGTGCGCACTATCGACCGACTTGCCGGTGTGCTTTCGCGCAAACTGATGCTCGACAGTGCGGATGTGGCAGAACATCTTGCCGACTCGGCTTATTGCGCCCGTTGGGGATATGACACGGCTACTGTTGCAGCACTCTTTGTGCCAAACACCTACGACATCTACTGGAACGTGAGTCTCGACAGATTTATGGAACGTATGGAGAAGGAATACAATAAATTCTGGAATGCCGACCGACGCGGAAAGGCTGAGGCTATGGGGATGACTCCAGTGGAGGTGGCTACTATGGCGTCGATAATCGACGAGGAAACCGCCAACAATGGTGAGAAACCAATGATTGCAGGCATGTACTACAACCGACTCAAGACCAATATGCCGCTGCAGGCCGACCCAACTATCAAGTTTGCACTCAAGGACTTCGCCTTAAAACGTATATACAACAAACTCCTGTATATCAACAGTCCATACAACACCTACCGCAATGAGGGTCTGCCTCCCGGTCCTATCAAGATTGCCTCAATTGCCGGTATCGACGCAGTGCTCAACCACGTGCAGCACGATTATCTGTATATGTGCGCCAAGGAGGATTTCTCTGGCACCCATAACTTTGCACGCACCTATCAGGAGCACCTTCAAAATGCTGCAAGATATACAAAAGCACTTAATGAAAGGGGCATAAAGTGATTTTATGGCTCAATTATTTGCCTATTAAATATAAAATGTGTAACTTTGCACCCTTAAAACGCAAATTGTATCGATTATGTTAATGATGAACAACAATAAATTATCAATGATTGCCGAAATAGAAGGCAATATCGACGACCTTATTAATAAGTTGGAAATGCCCGACGGGGAGATACCCATTCTGCCGACGAAGAACCTGGTGCTCTTCCCCGGAGTAATGCTTCCTATTCTTATAGGAAAGAACCCCACTGCCGGACAGATGCTCAATGCCGAGCGCGACGAGAGTATCATCGGTGTTGTCAACCAAACCAACACCGATACTGAAACACCCGAGCAAGGAGACATGGCACAACTGGGTGTGTTTGCAAGGGTTATGAAGTGTATTGAGATGCCGGGGGGTATGGTGACTTGTATCGTGCAGGCATTAGGCAAGATGAAAATCAAGACGTTCCATCGCCTTGGCAAGATGTTGTTTGCCACAGCAGAGCCTATCCCCGAGAAGAATGTGTATAAAAACGACATGGAATTCAAACAGGCATGCAAAAACCTGAAGCAGACTACCATGAAATTCATCCATGCCAATGAGGATATTCCCGACGAGAGCGGAATGACATTGGAATCTCTCAACAACGACACTCTTCTCATCAACTTTATCGCAAGCAACCTGCCCTTTTCAACAAAGGCTAAGTTGGAGATGCTGGAAACAAACGAGTTGAAGGAACGATTGTTTATGATACTGCGTCATCTCGACCGTGAGTTGCAGCTCATACAGATACGCAACAATATACGCCAAAAAACGCATGACGAGCTCGACCAGCAACAACGCAAGTACTTCCTTCAGCAACAGATAAAGAACATACAGGCTGAGATGGGAGGACATGAGTCATCACCTGAAGTGCAAAAGTTGAAGACAAAGGCTCGCCTCAAGAAATGGTCGGAAGAAATTGAGGAATTCTTCTATGAGGAACTCGACAAACTGGAGCAGATCAACCCGCAGAGCTCCGACTATAATGTGCAGCTGTCATATCTGCAAACTCTTGTCGATCTGCCTTGGGGAGAATATACCACCGACGACATCAACCTGCAAAGGGCTGAGCGTGTGCTCAACCGCGACCACTATGCCATGGAAAAGGCTAAGGAGCGCATCTTGGAATATATCGCCGTGCTGAGTCTGAAAATCAATCCACAGGCTCCCATACTCTGTCTTTATGGTCCTCCGGGAGTGGGTAAGACATCGCTCGGAAAGAGCATTGCCACCGCCCTCAAGCGCAAGTATGTGAGGGTATCGTTGGGCGGTCTGCACGACGAGGCTGAGATACGCGGACATCGACGCACTTACATCGGCGCCATGCCTGGACGCATCATCAAGGGTATGCAGAAGGCTGGTTCGTCTAATCCTGTGTTCATTCTCGACGAGATTGACAAGGTGACACAGAACACTCATAACGGCGACCCGTCGTCGGCTCTGCTCGAAGTGCTCGACCCTGAGCAGAACAAGGCTTTCCACGACAACTATCTCGACTGCGACTACGACCTGTCGAGGGTATTGTTCATCGCTACCGCCAATGATCTCAACACCATCCCCAAACCGCTGCTCGACCGTATGGAGCTCATCGAACTCAGCGGATATATCACTGAGGAGAAAATAGAGATTGCCAAGCGCCACTTCGTGCCTAAGGAGAAGGAGAATGTAGGACTTGACAACTATCCAATATCGTTCAACAAGGCTGCCCTTGAGTATATTATCGAGAAATACACTCGTGAGAGCGGTGTGCGACAACTGGAGAAGCAGATCAACAAGGCATTGCGCAAACTGGCCTATTCTGTGGCAAAAGACCAATGCCTGCCTTATGAGAAGATTAAGCCTGCAAATGTGGAAGACTTGCTCGGCAAACCGCCTTACAATCGCGACATCTATCAAGGCAATGCTTATGCCGGTGTTGTCACAGGATTGGCTTGGACAAGCGTGGGTGGAGAGATTCTCTTCATCGAGACCTCTCTGAGCAAGGGCAAGGGCTCTAAGCTCACCCTCACCGGTAATCTTGGCGACGTGATGAAGGAGAGCGCAATACTCGCCTTGGAGTATGTGAAGTCACACTATAAGAAGCTCGGTATCGACTACCGTATCTTCGACCACTGGAACATACATATCCATGTGCCCGAGGGAGCCACTCCTAAGGATGGTCCGTCGGCTGGTATCACCATAGCCACCTCTATTGCGTCGGCACTTACCCAACGCAAGGTGCGCGCCAACACCGCCATGACTGGCGAAATCACACTCCGCGGAAAAGTGCTTCCTGTGGGAGGTATCAAGGAGAAGATATTAGCAGCCAAGCGAGCCGGTATCACCGACATCATGATGTGTAAGGACAACCAGAAGGATATCGAGGAAATACCTGAGGTATATCGCAAGGGTGTGACATTCCACTATGTGGAGAATGTGCAAGACGTATGGGATTTTGCATTGCTCGACGAGAAGGTCGATAATGCCCTCACATTTGAAATAGAAGATGAAGAAGAAAAGAAATGAAATTTCAACTACAACATACTGACAATGCGTCCGACGCCCGTGCGGGAGTGATAACCACCGACCATGGGGAGATTCTCACTCCTATCTTCATGCCCGTGGGAACATGCGGCAGTGTCAAGGGTGTGCACTTCTCCGAACTGCGACAGCAGGTGAAGGCACAGATAATCCTCGGCAACACTTATCACCTCTATCTCCGTCCTGGTCTCGACATCCTGCGCAAGGCAGGAGGTCTGCATGCCTTCGGTGGTTGGGACCGTCCCATCCTCACCGACTCGGGAGGATTTCAGGTGTTCTCTCTCACCGGTATCCGCAAACTCAGGGAAGAGGGTTGCGAGTTCCGTTCGCATATCGACGGGTCGAAGCATATCTTCACTCCCGAGAACGTGATGGACACTGAGCGAATAATCGGTGCCGACATTATCATGGCTCTCGACGAGTGCCCACCGGGCGAAAGCGACTATGCATACGCCAAGAAGAGTTTAGGACTCACGCAGCGTTGGCTCGACCGATGCTTCAAGCGATTCAACGAAACCGAACCGCTATATGGTTATCACCAGTCGCTCTTCCCTATTGTGCAGGGATGTAAATATAAGGATCTGCGACGCGAGGCTGCCAAATATGTGGCAGACAAGGGAGCTGAGGGAAATGCCATCGGCGGACTTGCAGTGGGAGAACCCACTGAGGTGATGTATGAGATGATTGAGGTGGTAAATGAGATTCTTCCCACCGACAAGCCCCGTTATCTTATGGGCGTGGGAACACCACAAAACATACTTGAAGCCATAGAGCGCGGAGTGGATATGTTCGACTGCGTAATGCCCACACGCAATGGCCGAAATGCCATGCTCTTCACATACGAGGGTACAATGAACATGAAGAACAAGAAATGGGAGTATGACTTCTCGCCCATCGACCCAACGGGCTGCGAGACCGACCGAGTATATACCAAGGCATATCTCCACCATCTGTTCAAGGCTCAGGAACTCCTCGCTCTGCAGATTGCGAGCATACATAACCTCGCATTCTATCTGCGACTCGTCACCGATGCGCGCGAACATATATTGAAAGGCGACTTCGTGGAATGGAAACGCAGTGTCATCGACAACTTAGGACGTAGAATATGAAAGAGAAACTTAGAAAGTTATTGAGTGTTTTCAGCAAATTGGCTTTTCTGAATAAGCTGAAATTCATCAAGCGTATGGACCGATATATCATAGCGAAATTTATCGGTACATATTTCTATTCTATTGCACTCATCATATCTATCTCCATTGTATTCGACATCAATGAGAACCTGGCGAAGTTCACGTCCTACCACGCCCCGTTGCGCGCCATCGTCTTCGACTACTACGCTAATTTCGTGCCCTACTTCGCCAACCTCTTCAGTCCGCTATTCGTGTTTATTGCGGTCATCTTCTTTACCTCCAAGTTGGCTGGCAACTCCGAAATTATCGCCATGCTGGCAAGTGGAATGAGTTTCAAGCGACTCTTGCGCCCCTATATGATATCGGCGGCCCTTATATCCGCACTCAATTTCTATCTTGGCTCCTATGTCATCCCCAAGGGCACCGTTGTGCGCCATGACTTTGAGTCGCTCTACAAGAACAACAAGAAGGTTACATCGGCACAAAACGTGCAATTACAGGTGGGTAAGGGAGTTATCGCCTACATATCTCAATATGACGACAAGACAAAGACTGGTTATGGTTTCTCGCTCGACAAGTTTGAGAAGAAAAAACTCGTGCTCCACACCACTGCCAATGTAGTGAAATACGACACTATCAGCGACTCGCGCTATCATTGGAAGATGGTCAACTACAAGACCCGCGACCTGCGCGGAATGCGCGAGAAGATCACCTCGGGTATGGAGAAGGACACGGTGATAATGATGGAACCTATGGACCTTGTGTTCAGCAAGGGACAGCAGGAGACATTAACCAGTCCCGAACTGCTCCGCTATATCTCCAAGCAACAGGAGCGTGGATCGAGCAATGTTGTGCAGTATGAGGTGGAATACCACAAGCGCATAGCATCCTGCTTTGCCTCGTTTATCCTCACCATCATCGGAGTGAGCCTCAGTTCGCGAAAGCGCAAGGGCGGTATGGGAGTATATCTCGGCACGGGTCTTGCCCTTAGTTTTACATATATCTTGTTGCAGACGGTTTGCGCCACCTTCGCCATCAATGCTAATACTCCGCCAATGCTTGCCGCATGGATTCCAAATATTCTGTATTTCGGCATAGCCTACCTATGCTATCGCAAAGCACCGAACTAAGAATGAGATTTGAAGAAACATATTTGAACGATAATATCCTCGACGCATTGTATGACATGCGGTTCGAGGAATGTACTCCAATTCAGGAGAAGTGCATACCCGAAATCCTCGACTATCACGACGTGATGGGCGTGGCGCAAACAGGTACCGGCAAGACCGCAGCCTACTTGCTCCCCATCCTCTCTATGCTCGACGAGGATGAATATCCCAAGGATGCCATCAATTGTATTATCATGTCGCCTACACGCGAATTGGCACAACAGATTGACCAAGCCATGCAAGGCTTTGGATATTATCTCGACGGCATAAGCAGTGTGGCTGTATATGGCGGCAACGACGGTTCGCGCTACGATCAAGAGATGCGTAGCTTGCGTATGGGTGCCGATGTGGTCATTGCCACCCCGGGGCGACTTCTTAGTCATATCCGCATGGGCAATGTCGATCTCAGTCGCGTCAGCTTCTTTGTTCTTGATGAGGCCGACCGTATGCTCGACATGGGATTCTATGATGACATAATGACTATCGTGAAGGGACTGCCACAAAATCGTCAAACCATCATGTTCTCTGCCACTATGCCCGACAAGATTCAAACTCTTGCGCGCAATATTCTCTATAAACCAGTGGAGGTGAAAATTGCCGTGAGCAAACCGGCTGAGAAGATCAAGCAGTCGGCATTCGTATGCTATGACACTCAGAAACTTCCCATCCTGCGTCATATATTCGCCACCGAGGAGCAGAAGCGCATCATCATCTTCTCGGGAAAAAAGGAGAGAGTGAAGGAGATAAATCGAGAACTTCAGAAGATGAAGGTGAATTGCTGCTCTATGCACAGCGATCTTACGCAGCAGGAGCGCGACGAGGTGATGTATCTTTTTAAGAGCGGACAGAAGGATGTTCTTGTCGCCACCGACATCGTTGCCCGCGGTATTGACATCGACGACATTCGCATGGTTATAAACTATGATGTGCCCCACGATGCAGAGGACTATGTACACCGCATTGGCCGCACCGCCCGTGCCGACCGTGATGGTGTTGCCATCACTCTTGTCAATCCCGACGACATCCGCCGTTTTCAGCAGATAGAGCATTTCCTTGAGAAGGAAGTGATTAAGACTCCCCTACCCGATGGTCTCGGCGATGCTCCTGAATACAAGTCGCCTGAGCGTCGCAAGGGTCCGCGCGGCGGTGGCAAGCGTCGAGGTAACAGAGGCGGAAAGCAAAACGGGAAGAATAAGCAAGAGAAGAAAAATGATAATAAGCAAGGGAGGAAAAAAGGTAATAGGCGTGGTAATCAAAGTGGAAAGAGCAAGACTGGTTGTTAACACTTCAATAACTGATTAAAAGCCCTGAAAGGGCGACATAACATAGGATAGGGCGTGAGCCCTATCAATTAAACCCATAATTTTCTCCTCCCCCCCACGCGCCACAGGCGCGTGGGGGGGAGGAGTTTTTTGAGAGATATTCCATTACACAGGGCTCACGCCCTGTGCTATGTTATGTCGCCCTTCCAGGGCTTGGCTGCTAAGTTATGTCACCCTTTCAGGGCTGGGCTACGCAAGTTTCATAAAAGAATACTTATTTATACTCGCTCCAACTCTTGATGCCGATATCATCCAACTTGACATTGCAGAAAGCATTTATGAATGCCGACGCAAGACGACTGTTGGTGATAAGGGGAACATTAAGGTCGATGGCGGCACGACGTATCTTATAACCGTTGGTGAGCTCACCGGCAGTGAGGTTCTTCGGGATGTTCACCACCATATCGATCTCATGGTTGTGGAGCATGTCGAGAGCCTGTGGCTTACCGTCCTCTGATGGCCAATATACAAGTTCGTTGTCAATGCCGTTCTCTGTGAGATACTTTGATGTTCCACCAGTGGCATATAGCTTGTATCCATTCTTTACCAATGTGCGCGCAGCGTCGAGCATCTCTGCCTTTTGCTTGGCACTACCTGTGGAGAGAAGGATAGTCTTCTCGGGAATACGATGACCTACGCTGAGCATTGACTTGAGCAGGGCTGTTGATGTGTTGTCGCCAAGACATCCCACCTCACCTGTTGACGCCATATCGACACCAAGCACTGGGTCGGCCTTCTGCAGACGGTTGAACGAGAACTGACTTGCCTTGATACCAACGTAGTCGAGGTCGAAGAGATTCTTGTTTGGCTTCTCAACGGGCAATCCAAGCATAACCTTGGTGGCCAATTCAATGAGGTTAATCTTAAGCACCTTGCTGACAAACGGGAACGAGCGAGAAGCACGCAGGTTACACTCAATAACCTTAATATCATTCTCGCGCGCAAGGAACTGAATGTTGAATGGTCCACTGATATGCAGTTCCTCGGCTATCTTCTTGCTCACGCGCTTTATGCGGCGAACTGTCTCGCAATATAGTTTCTGCGGCGGGAACTGTATGGTGGCGTCACCTGAGTGCACACCGGCAAACTCGATATGCTCGGATATTGCGTAGGCAATAATCTCACCATTGCGAGCCACAGCATCCATCTCAACCTCCTTGGCATGCTCAATAAACTGGCTTACTACCACGGGGTGATCCTCACTTACATTGGCTGCCAGTTTGAGGAACTTCTCAAGCTCCTCCTGGTTGGAACATACGTTCATTGCAGCTCCTGAGAGTACATAAGAAGGACGTACGAGTACGGGGAAGCCTACCTCGTCGATAAACTTGTTGATGTCGTCCATCGAGGTGAGGGCACTCCATGCCGGTTGGTCGATGCCATTGCGTGAGAGCATCGACGAGAACTTGGCACGGTCCTCTGCATTATCAATGTCCTTGGCAGATGTGCCGAGGATGGGGACATGCTGCTCGTCGAGACGCATGGCGAGATTGTTGGGTATCTGTCCACCTGTGCTGACGATTACTCCCGACGGATTCTCGAGTTCGATGATGTCCATCACACGCTCAAAGGTGAGTTCGTCGAAGTAGAGACGGTCGCACATATCATAGTCGGTAGATACCGTCTCTGGATTATAGTTGATCATCACAGAGCGGTAGCCCTCCTTGCGAATGGTGTTAAGAGCTTGCACACCACACCAGTCGAACTCAACCGACGAACCGATGCGATATGCACCCGAACCGAGTACGATGATTGACTTCTTGTCGTTCTCGAAGTTGATGTCACTTGCCACGCCGGCGTAGGTGACATATAGATAATTGGTTTGTGCGGGATATTCGGCTGCAAGGGTGTCTATCTGCTTCACTACAGGCAGGATGCCGTAATTCTTTCTCAAGGTGCGCACCACCAGACCAGCCTTACTCATACTCTTAAGTTCTGTCTCGAGTCCTACGGCACGAGCAATCTGGAAATCGGTGAAACCATATACCTTAGCCTCACGCAGCAAATCCTTGCGCAGGTTATTGACATTGCCCACTGCCTTCAGGCGCTCGTCAATATCAATAATATGTTGGAGTTTTTCGAGGAACCACTTGTCTATCTTTGTGAGTTCGTGAATCTGGTCGATGGTATATCCAGCATGCATGGCCTTGGAGATGATGAACACGCGCTTGTCGGTAGGTTCACGCAGGGCAGCATCAATATCAGGAATCTGCAGTTCCTTGTTCTCAACAAATCCGTGCATACCCTGACCAATCATACGAAGTCCCTTCTGGATAGCTTCCTCGAAGTTGCGACCGATAGCCATAACCTCGCCCACCGACTTCATCGACGAACCGAGTTCCTTGTCAACACCACGGAACTTGGAGAGGTCCCAACGTGGTATCTTACATACTACATAGTCGAGGGCGGGTTCGAAGAATGCCGAGGTGGTCTTTGTCACCGAGTTCTTCAACTCGAACAGGCCATATCCCATACCCAACTTGGCAGCTACGAAAGCAAGAGGATAACCTGTTGCTTTTGAGGCCAATGCAGAAGAACGGCTCAAGCGAGCGTTCACCTCAATCACTCGGTAGTCTTCACTCTTAGGGTCGAAAGCATACTGCACGTTGCACTCTCCCACTATACCGATGTGACGAACAATCTTGATGGACAGTGCACGAAGCTTGTGATACTCACTGTTGGTGAGTGTCTGCGACGGGGCAATAACGATACTCTCACCGGTATGAATACCGAGAGGGTCGAAATTCTCCATGTTACAAACCGTGATACAGTTGTCATACTTGTCGCGTACGACCTCGTATTCTATCTCCTTCCATCCCTTGAGACTCTTCTCAACGAGCACCTGGGGAGAGAACGAGAATGCCTTCTCGGCCAACTTGTCGAGTTCTTGCTCATTATCACAGAATCCAGAACCAAGTCCACCGAGTGCATAAGCTGCACGCAGGATGACAGGATAACCAAGTTCAGCAGCGGCACGTCGTGCCTGTTCGATATTTTCACAAGCCTCACTCTTTATGGTCTTCACATCAATCTCGTTGAGCTTGTCCACAAAGAGTTCGCGGTCTTCTGTATCCATGATTGCCTGTACTGGAGTTCCGAGCACCTTCACTCCATACTTCTCGAGTACGCCGCTGCGATAGAGTTCCACACCACAGTTGAGGGCTGTCTGACCGCCGAATGCGAGCAAGATACCGTCGGGGCGTTCCTTCTGAATGACACGCTCCACGAAATAGGGTTGGACGGGGAGGAAGTAAATCTGGTCGGCCACACCCTCGGATGTCTGCACAGTGGCAATATTGGGGTTGATGAGCACTGTCTGCACACCTTCCTCACGCAGTGCCTTGAGTGCCTGTGAACCTGAGTAGTCAAACTCGCCTGCCTCGCCAATCTTCAGTGCTCCCGAACCCAGGAGCAACACTTTCTTTATATTGTCGTCTTTCATTTTGTTTATTCTGTATTATTGTAGGGTGTTAATGAAACGATCGAACATGAACTCGGTATCAACAGGACCTGAGCATGCCTCGGGGTGGAACTGGCTGGTGAACCAGGGGTTTTCCTTGTGACATACGCCCTCATTGCTACCATCGTTCATATTTACAAAGAGTTCGCGCCAGTCACTGCCTAATGTCTTCGCATCCACGGCATAACCATGGTTCTGACTGGTGACATAGCAGCGGTTGGTGCCAACCTCTCTCACCGGTTGATTGTGAGAACGGTGACCATACTTCAGTTTGTATATAGTAGCACCACCAGCTTTAGCGAGCAGTTGGTTACCCATACAGATACCGCAGATCGGTTTGCGGCTAAGTGACATCTGGCGACGTATCACATTGACTGCGTCCTCACACATATCGGGATCGCCAGGACCATTTCCGAGGAAGAGGCCGTCGAAGTCCATCGACGTATAGTCGTAGTTCCATGGAACACGTATCACCTCCACTCCCCTATTGACAAGGCAGCGGATGATATTGTTCTTCACACCGCAATCCACGAGCACCACCTTCTTACCGGCACCCTCGTTGTAGCGTATAATCTCCTTGCAACTCACGCGGTCAACCCAGTTGACTCCCTCATATTCTGCCGTAGGGATATTGTCGGGCTCATCGTCGAAGATAATCTTGCCCATCATCACTCCGTGCTCACGAAGCACCTTTGTGAGTTGGCGGGTGTCAATACCCGTAATTCCAGGCACATGCTCGCGCTTGAGCCATGATGCCAGACTCTCCACTGCATTCCAGTGGGAATACTTTTCGCTGTAGTCAGCCACAATAATTGCAGATGCATAGATCTTGTCACTCTCCATAAAAGTGGCAAGGCCGTCGGGCTCCACCGAGAATGGAGGTACACCATAGTTGCCCACCAAGGGATAGGTGAGCGTCATAAGCTGACCGGCGTATGAGGGGTCGGTGAGGCTCTCGGGATAACCCATCATTGCCGTGTTGAATACAACCTCTCCCGCCACTGGTTGGTCGTAACCGAACGACTTTCCGTGGAATTTTGTCCCATCTTCAAGGACTAACGTTACATTCTTCATTAGATAGTATTTAGAACTTTGTTGAATACTGATATATTTTCTCGTAATAATTGATAAATGCCTGGTTCACCAGCTTCATTCCTCCTGGAGTCGGGAAATTGCCCGTGAAATACCAGTCGCCTTTATGATTAGGAATAGCCGTATGTAGTCCCTCGATACTCTGATATACGAGTTCGATGGGCGTTGTCACTCCCTCCGGACGCAGCATCTCCACCATCTTGCGGTTGAGTTCATCCACAGTGAACGGCTGATAGAGCTCCTTCACCCTGCATGTCATCTCTGCCTTGGGCTTGAGCATCTCTTCCTTGCAGCGGCGATAGACATCATCGATGAGCTGGTGCATGCCACGCTCCTTGAGCAGTTCGATGCAGGCTCGGAAAGCAATAAACTCCTCCAGGCGAGCCATGTCGATACCGTAGTAGTCGGGATAGCGTATCTGTGGCGACGAACTGACAATGACTATCTTGCGGGGATGCAGGCGGTCGAGGATTTTGATGATACTCTCCTTTAGCGTTGTACCTCTGACGATACTGTCGTCGATGATGACAAGATTATCAACACCACGCTCAAGCACGTCGTAAGTGATGTCATATACGTGAGATGCCAAGTCGTTGCGCGTGTTGCCCTCGGTGATGAATGTGCGCAACTTGATGTCCTTCCATGCCGCCTTCTCAGAGCGCACATAACTACGTAGTATCTTGCGGAGCTCCTCGTGGGTGGGCTTGTGGTCGAGACTCTCTATTTCCTTTATCTTGAGATCGTTGGTATATTCCTTGAATCCCTGAAGCATACCGTAGTATGCCACCTCGGCGGTGTTGGGGATAAAGGAGAACACCGTGTGCTCCACATCGCCATCCACAGCCTTGAGAATTGGTTCCATGAGCTGTTCGCCAAGTCGCTTGCGCTCTTGGTATATCTCACGATCGGAACCACGACTGAAGTATATTCTCTCGAACGAGCATGCCGAGTCACCCCTGCGGTCGAGAATCTTCTCAATGGAGGCGGTACCGTCGCGCTTGACAATCATTGCATGTCCAGGTTGGAGTTCCTTGATGTCCTCAAATTCAAGGTCGAAGGTAGTCTGCAGCACTGGGCGTTCACTTGCCAAGACTGCTATCTCCTCATTAATATAATAAAACGCGGGACGAATGCCCCACGGATCTCTCATGGAGAACATCTCTCCACTACCTGTAATACCACACATCACATATCCGCCGTCGAAATCCGGCATTGTGGTCTTGAGCACATTGCTCATGAGAACATGTTGGTCGATATAGTCGGTGATGCCAGTGCCTTGGAGACCAAGGTCCTTGGCATCGTCGTAGTTGCGCTCCACCTCACGGTCGAGTCGGTGCCCCATCCACTCGAGCATGATATAACTGTCACTATAGATACGCGGGCACTGTCCCATGGCAGTAATCTTGTCGAATATCTCATCGACGTTGGTCATATTGAAATTACCGCAAAGACAGAGGTTTTTCGCCTTCCAGTTGTTGCGTCGCAGGAACGGGTGCACATATTTGAGTCCGCTCTTTCCTGTTGTTGAATAGCGCAGGTGTCCCATATAGAGTTCACCTGCAAAATCCACGTTGTCCTTGGCATATACTGAATTGCCAAGCTGGTCGGGTGTGAGCGATGCAAATCCATGCTGCACCTTCTTAAAGATTTCGGTAATGGCATTTGAGCCTTCGGCTTTTTCACGAAACATATACTCATTACCAGGAGCGGTGTCAAGTTTCACGCAGGCAATACCAGCTCCTTCCTGTCCGCGATTGTGTTGTTTTTCCATCATGAGGTATAGCTTGTTGACACCGTACATCCACGTGCCATACTTCTGTTGATAGTAGTCGAGTGGCTTCAGAAGCCTTATCATTGCCACTCCGCATTCGTGTTTTAGTTGTTCCATTGTGTATGTTGTAGTGGGATATTATTCTACTGTTACCGACTTGGCGAGGTTTCGTGGCTGATCCACGTTTTTGCCTTTACATACCGCAATATGATAAGCCAGCATTTGAAGCGGAATCGTCGATAGCAGCGGTTCGAGACATTCTATCGTCTCGGGCATCTCAATCACTTCGTCTGCAATTCGGCTGATGGTGTCGTCACCCTTGGTCACAATTGCAATCACCTTACCCTGCCTTGCTTTCACCTCTTGTATGTTGCTGAGCACTTTCTCATACATTGCGTTGTGAGTGGCGATTACCACTACCGGCATATCCGAGTCGATGAGTGCTATCGGACCGTGTTTCATCTCGGCAGCGGGATAGCCCTCGGCATGTATATAACTGATTTCCTTGAGTTTGAGAGCTCCCTCAAGGGCAACAGGATAACTGTATCCGCGTCCCAGGAAGAGGAAATCTCGTGCATAGGTGAACGAACGGCTGAGGTCGGCAATGCGGTTGTTAAGTTTGAGCACCTCTTTCATCTTTGCCGGTATCTCGTGGAGTTCTCTTACCACCGATTTATATTCGTCCTTACTGATGGTGCCTCGCTCGTTGGCAAGGGCAAGGGCAAGCATAGAGAGCACTGTAACCTGACCGGTAAATGCCTTTGTGGAAGCAACACCGATCTCAGGTCCTACATGGATGTAGCTACCAGTGTCGGTGGCTCTTGGGATGCTCGAACCGATGGCATTACATATTCCGTATATAAAAGCGCCGTGCTCTTTTGCCAATTTCACAGCAGCAAGGGTGTCGGCAGTCTCGCCCGACTGTGATATTGCTATCACGACGTCGTCCTTGCTAATCACTGGATTGCGATAGCGGAACTCGGATGCATACTCCACCTCCACCGGTATGCGGCAGAGGCTCTCAATGATCTGCTTGCCGATTAGTCCGGCGTGCCACGATGTTCCGCAAGCCACTATCACAAATCTCTTTGCATTGAGCAACTGCTTTTTATAGTCAATCACAGCACTGAGCACCACATTATCGACATCCACGTTTACACGTCCACGCATACAGTTGGTGATACATTCAGGCTGTTCGAAGATTTCCTTGAGCATAAAGTGGGGATACCCACCTTTCTCGATCTGTCCGAGGTTGATATCCACGGTCTGTATCTCGGGGTTTATCTTGCGATTGTAGATATTTACCACCTCGAGTTCCTCTCCACGACGTATCACTGCGATGTTACCATCTTCGAGATACACCACCTTGTCGGTGTATTCAATCAGCGGACTTGCGTCGGAACCGATGAAAAACTCATCCTCGCCGATTCCCACCACGAGTGGCGACTGCTTGCGTGCAGCCACAATCTGGTCGGGGTCGTTGCGGTCGAGCACTGCTATGGCGTAGGCACCAATCACCTCGTGGAGTGCCAACTGCACAGCCGTGAGCAGATCGGTATTCTTTTGTTCGCGAATATATTCAATGAGTTGTACGAGAACCTCTGTGTCGGTATCACTTATAAATATCACGCCCTTAGCCGAAAGCTTTGCCTTGAGGTCGGCATAGTTCTCTATGATACCGTTATGAATGATGGCGAGATTCTTCGACATGGAATAGTGCGGATGGGCATTGAGCGACGAAGGTTCTCCGTGAGTTGCCCATCGAGTATGGGCGATACCCACCGTGCCGCTTACGTTTTTATCTTCACAATAAGCCACCAAATTATCTACTTTACCTTTGGTCTTATAAACATTGAGTGTGCCGTCATCATTAATCAAGGCGACACCAGCACTGTCATATCCTCTATACTCAAGCCTGCGCAATCCCTTTATAAGTATTGGAAAGGCTTCTTTCTTTCCTATATATCCTACTATTCCACACATAAATATTTGTATATAATGTTGTTTTCGACTGCAAATTTACGGCTATTTTTCCATTTATACAAGAAAATCGGAATAAAATTATCAAAAAGTTTTGGATTTAGACAAAAAAGCATTACTTTTGCATAAAAATTATAAGAATTATACCTAAAAATATGTGGACAGATAAAAAAATCAAGATATATATTGTAATCATCTCGGTTATGGCTATGATTGCATGTGGCGACAATGGACACAAACATCCAAGAAGCAAAGAACAAGACAATCGACTGGCGCTGCTCTACGACTCTATTGGATATGCTAACGAAAACTTCCTAAGTATATGCGATAGTATGCTGCGCCAAGCCCAAGACAGTCTTGACTACTACGATATCTTTGTGGCCAAGGGGGGACATTATACTATACACAATCCTGCCGACTCCATGCTCTATTATGCCAATAAAACCATCGCCTTTATTGACAGATGTGAATATAAGGGGGAGCGACTTTATGGTTTGGCAGGAAAAGCTTACTCGCTAAAAGCCACATATTTCCATCAAATGAGACAGGAAAAAGACTCGGCGATTACCCTGTTCAAGAAAGCATACGATTATGCATTGCAAAGCGACATCAAGCAATCGGCTGCCGACATGGCTGCCAACACTGGCGACGCATATATCTTTAAGGACGACCTGCCAAAGGGGGCAGAATGGTATCGACGCGCACTATATCTCGCCGACTCGCTCAACATGCCTAACAAAGCAACTGCAAGCATATACATGGGATTAGGACGTATATACACTCAAATGCAGGACTACAAGACTGCAAGCAAATATTATAAAGATGCCGAAAAACAATATGATATCATGCAACCCAACATGAGAATCTATTTCCTCAACAACTACGGCAATTTCTACTATTATCAACACGACTATACCAATGCCCTGAAGATGTTCCAGAGAATGAAGTACGAGATAGAGAGGACGCAAGGAGCTGACGGCAACGATGCCAACGACATGAACCTGTGTCGCATCAACCTTGCCGATGTGTATCTCAATCTTGGTAACATCGATAGTGCACAGGTGTTGGTGAACAAGTGTGAACCCTTCTTCAGAAAATACAATGTTGAGGTTGCCATTTATTATATCAACACTATAAAAATTGGCATTTGTCTGAAAAAGAACAACTTACAATGCGTAAGGAACATCATCGACGGAGAAAATTTCAGATATGCCATCGAGCAACCACTCAAGAGTATCAGGGCTCGATATATGAAGGATTACTATATCATGATAGGCAACTATGACAAGGCTCTGGAGATAATCGAACAGTCGCGCCAAGAGGAAGACTCGCTTGCTCATAACAAAATGAACATGCGTACAAACGAGATTATGCTGAGATTTACTGCCGACACACTCAAACTGCATCACCAGATTGCCATCAACAAAAAGAACGACGAGATGAACGCTGCCTATCTCACTATTGCTATCGTAATCCTTTTGCTCATCATCTTGATGCTAGGTACGGCATACCTTATTATATATATAAGGAAAAGAAAACTACAGGAACAATTAAGCATCATCAACCTCAGACTCGAGAATGCAAGACAACGCATCTCTCCGCATTTCGTGTTTAATGTGCTCAACCAGCAAATAGGCAAACATGATGACAATGACAACACTCTCGTGGAGATGTCGAAACTTATTCGATACAATCTCGAACTGATGGGCAAGTCGTACATATCACTCGCCGAGGAGATGGAATTTGTAGATCACTATGTCTCTATACAGAAAAAACTTATTGGCGACTCCATGCATTACATCAAAAACATCAAGGGAGACATTGAGCACATCATTGTGCCTGCCATGATTGTGCAGATACTTGTGGAAAATAGCGTGAAGCATGGACTGAAAGCCATTGAGGGTGAAAAATATCTCACCATATCCATTTGGCAAGAAAATGAAACAACATATATCACTGTCGAGGACAATGGCCCGGGATTCAACTGCTGCAAGCAAAATAATAATTCAACCTCGACAGGACTAAAGGTTGTGAGACAAATTATTAATCTCACAAATAGTAATAACAAGGCGAAAATCAAATTCGCCATTTGCAATATCACATCAACCGATGGAGATAACATATTGGGGTGCAGGGCTTCATTGACTATACCCAACAACATCAAATACATAACCAATAATACTGATTTTAAGAAATGAAAACTATTATCATCGACGACGACAAATCTTCAATTGAAACACTTACCCAAAAACTGAAATCTTATAAGGAGATAGAATTTTGCGGTTCTGCCAATACATGCAGCACTGGCATCCACCTGGCAGCTGAAGTGAATCCTGAGGTGATATTCCTAGATGTGGAATTGCCTGACCTCTCGGGACTCGAATTCCTTATGCAGCTCGACAATATTACTAGGGGATGGTGTCAGGTGATTATGTACACCGGACATCCTGGATACATGCTCCCCGCATTCCGTCTTAACGCTTTCGACTATCTGATGAAACCGGTTGACGAGAGGGAACTGAAAAACGTAGTAGCCCGACTGAAGGAAAGACGACTACGAGATGAATCTCCTCTTCACTCTTTTGCAACAGCCAACTCCTGCGGAGACAAACTGCTGCTTTATACATCTACATCTGATTTCCGACTTGTGCATATACAAAACATTTGCGCATTCCTATATAATCACGAAATAAGACAATGGGAAGTGATCATAGCCGGAATGACTGACCCGCTACGCATGAAACGAGGCATTAAACGTGAAGCCATACTCAACATCGCACCACAATTCGTGCAGGTAAGCCAAAAAGCCATTGTCAACGTGGATTACTTGCTCGAAGTAGCCGACAATACATGTGTCTTCTACCCTCCTTTCGAAAGGGTGCAGAATATAACGGTGGGAAGACACTACCGCAAAGCACTCACCGAGAAGTTTAACTCCATTTAAAGAGTATCACTTCTCGTTGAGGGATGCCGTACGCACTCTCGACAATGTCTCGGGAGTCATCTGCAGCAAACTGGCAATATATACAAGCGGAGCCCTAAGCACCAATTGCGGTTGTGATTTCACAAGTCGTGAATATCTGTCCTGTGCTGGTGCAAACCTAAGCATGTCTGCCTTGATCTGACTCTGTATAAGTGATTCCTCGAGAATTTTTCGATATAATATCTGAATGTTCACACTTCGCATTGCAATCTGCTCAAGTGCAACTTTGGGCAAGGCAAACACTATGGTGTTCTCCAATGCTATAATCTGCAAACTTGTAGGAGCCTCGTTGAACAGACTCTCTATGCACATCACAATACTGTTCTCGGTGGCCATGTGCTCAGTTACCTCTTTCCCGTTTTTATAATAGAACTGCCTAAGCATACCTTTTACAATCCACAAGAAGTTTTGACACACCTCTCCCTCGGCAAGAACCATTTCGTTCTTGGAATACTTCATCGGAACAAGAATGCTCTCCAGCATATCCAGTTCGTCGTGAGTCATCGTACTGTACCTGCGTGCCAATTCTCTGGCTACGTCGCGTTTAGTTATACCTAATGTTGCCATTTTTGTTAAATAATAAGGTTTTAATCAAGTTTTAATACTGCAAGGAAAGCCTTTTGGGGTACCTCCACATTACCTATCTGTTTCATTCTCTTTTTACCTTTTTTCTGCTTCTCCAACAGCTTACGCTTACGGCTCACGTCACCACCATAACACTTGGCGGTCACGTCCTTTCTCACGCACTTTATAGTCTCTCTCGCCACAATTTTGGCACCTATGGCAGCCTGTATGGCAATATCAAACTGCTGTCTTGGTATCAGCTCTTTTAGTTTTTCACACATTCTTCGTCCAAAGACCACTGCGTTGTCCTGATGCGTGAGTGTTGACAGTGCATCCACCGGTTCGCCATTGAGCAGTATGTCGAGCTTGGCGAGTTTCGACGGACGGAAGCAGTCGATGTGATAATCAAATGAGGCATAGCCCTTTGATATACTTTTGAGCTTGTCGTAGAAATCGATGACGATCTCTCCGAGTGGCAGCATAAAATGCAGTTCAACGCGGTTACCGCTCACATACTGTTGGTCTATGAGTTCGCCTCGCTTGTCAAGACAAAGCGTCATAATCGGGCCGATATAGTCGGCAGCGGTGATTATCGATGCTCTGATATATGGTTCCTCAATATGGTCTATCATCGTTTGGTCGGGAAGTCCCGAGGGATTGTGCACCTCCTTCTTCCCCCCCTGCTTGTCGTAACACATATACGACACGTTGGGCACTGTGGTGATGACATCCATATTAAACTCCCTGTCGAGTCTCTCCTGCACGATTTCCATGTGCAATAGCCCGAGGAATCCGCATCTGAATCCGAATCCCAATGCTATCGACGACTCTGGTTGGAATGTCAGTGAAGCATCATTGAGCTGCAGTTTTTCAAGTGAAGCCCTAAGGTTCTCATATTCTGCAGGATCAATAGGATATACACCTGCAAACACCATTGGTTTCACCTCCTGGAATCCCTCGATAGCCTTGTCGCATGAGCGTGCCACATGGGTTATGGTGTCGCCCACCTTCACTTCCTTTGAGTCCTTTATTCCACTGATGATATACCCCACGTCGCCTGTTGACAGTTCCTTGCGAGGTATCATATCCATCTTGAGCACACCTATCTCATCGGCTACATATTCCATACCTGTGTTGAAGAACTTCACCTTGTCGCCTTGGCGTATCGTTCCATTCTCAATCTTAAAGTAGGCAATGATGCCTCTGAACGAGTTAAACACCGAGTCGAAGATGAGTGCCTGCAGCGGTGCGTCCTTACTGCCCTCTGGATGAGGTATTCGGTCAACCACTGCATTTAGAATTTGCTCCACGCCCTCACCGGTCTTACCGCTTGCGCGTATAATGTCCTCAGGGGCGCAACCTATTAAATCTACTATTTCATCTTCCACCTCGTCGGGCATTGCACTCGGCATGTCTATCTTGTTTATTACCGGTATAATCTCCAAATTATGATCGATGGCCATATACAGGTTGGAAATAGTCTGAGCCTGCACTCCCTGTGTGGCATCCACGATAAGCAATGCTCCTTCGCATGCAGCAATGCTTCGCGAAACCTCATACGAGAAATCCACGTGTCCCGGGGTGTCTATCAGGTTAAGAATATATTTTTCACCGTTGCGGGTGTATTCCATCTGTATCGCATGACTCTTGATTGTGATACCTCTTTCTTTCTCAAGGTCCATATCGTCGAGCATCTGCCCTTCGGTCACCTTGATAGTCTTTGTATATTCCAAAAGTCGGTCGGCAAGTGTTGACTTGCCATGGTCTATATGTGCTATAATACAAAAATTTCTAGTCTTCTCCATTGATATATCTCAATTTTAAGTTGCAAATGTACGTAAAAAGTATGATATAAGCAAATATTTCTCATAAAAATTGATATAAAACAATGATATTTTGGAGAATTTTATTGATTTAGGACAATTTTTTGTATCTTTGCAGCCAAAATAGTATTAATCAATTATCAAAGAACAATGAAGAAGTTTGTATATATTGCTGCAATAGCGGCATTTCTCTTCTCCTCTTGTCAGGAGTCATTAGAGGATAAATGCGCCAAGGAGGCGGCTGATTTTACAAGAAAGAAATGCCCCAGCAAGATTGACGAGAACACAGAGATTGACAGTATGACGTTCGACAAATCCACGCATACCCTTGCCTATTGGTACACACTGATTGGCAAGGCGGATAATCCCGAACTGTTCAAGCGTGTCAACCTGCGCAAAAGTCTCGTCGAGCAGATCAAGAACTCCACATCAATGCAGGCATATAAGGATGCTGGTTACTCCTTCAGGTATGTCTATAGGTCGAATAAGGAAAATAAGATATATTTCGACGCCACTATCGCCAGGAAGGACTATAAATAAAATTAGGAATTAGGAATTAGGAATGTCCATGCGCAGCCAATTCCTAATTCCTAATTAAAAAAACCGATTACTCTTCCGCCGGTTTCATATTGGTGTAAACCGTCTGGACGTCGTCAAACTCCTCGAGTTTTTCCACCATCTTGTTGATTGTGGCGCGAGCCTCGTCGTCAACATCCTTGAGATCGTTGGGGATATAGGTGAACTCACCGCCGACATCCTCATATCCGTCAGCCTCGAGCTTCTTCTGAATCTCGTTGTAGCTTGTCGGCTCACCATAGATGGTGATTGTGGTCTCGTCCTTGTCCTCGTCGTATTCCTCGTCATATTCCTCCTCTACTCCGAAGTCTATCATCTCCAGGATAAAGTCGTCCATATCTACATCGGCCTTTTTCTTGAAGGTAAACACACACTTGTGGTCGAAGAGGAACGACAGCGAACCAGTGGTTCCCATGTTTCCGCTAAACTTGTTGAACACGCTGCGCACATCGGCAACGGTACGGGTGGTGTTGTCGGTGAGGGTATCTACAAACACTGCCACTCCATGAGGGCCGTATCCCTCGTAGGTAACGCTCTTGTATTCACTTTGGTCCTTACCCATAGCGTTTTTGATAGCACGCTCGATATTATCCTTCGGCATGTTCTCACGCTTGCATACTGCGATAATCGAACGCAGTGAGGGATTGTTCTCTGGCTCAGGTCCTCCCTGCTTCACGGCAATGGCGATTTGCTTGCCCAGTCGTGTAAATGTCTTGGCCATATGGCCCCATCTCTTCAGCTTTGCAGCCTTACGATATTCAAATGCTCTTCCCATTTTATCTTATTTTTAATTTTCAATTTTCAATCTTCAACTTTCAATCTTCAACTTTCAACCTTCAATTTTCAACTTTCAACTTTCAACCTTCAATTTTCAACTTATCTAAGTTCGCAATTAAGTTTGTTCTTCAGGTTTGAAATGAGCTTGTTCATAATAGCCTCTATCTGCTTGTCGCCCATTGTCTTCTGCTCGTCCTGCAGGATAAAGTTCACAGCATAGCTCTTCTTGCCATCGGGCAGGTTCTTGCCTTCATATACGTCGAACAGTTCTACCTTCTTCAGGAGTTTCTTTTCTGTCTGCTGGGCAATCTGCTCTATCTGTGCAAACTCAACACTCTTGTCAACCAATAATGCGAGGTCGCGGCTCACGGCTGGATACTTGCTTATCTCGGTGTAAAGCACCTCGTTCTTCTTGGTGGCCTTCATCAGTGCTGTCCAATTGAGTTCGGCATAATATACGGGACTGTCGATGTCGGCAGCCTTCAATGTCTTCTTCGAGAGGATACCCATCTCGCCGAGCTTCTTTCCGCCACGGTTCTCGATGGTGATACCAGCTGCAAACACGTCGTTGTCACTCTTCTTTCTCACCACAGCACCTGCGGGAAGTCCTATACGGCGAAGCACATTCTCCACATAGGCCACGAGTTCATAGTATGATGAATCCTCGTTGGGGTGCGCCCAACTGCCTTCCACTCTCTTTCCTGTCACCCACAATCCCAGGTGATACTGCTCGCGATAGGCCAGCATCGGATTGTCGTTGTTCTTCTTCTCGGGGTCGAAGTGATATACATTTCCAAACTCGAAGAATCTCAAGTTCTGGTTGCGTCGCTTGGCGTTGTGCTCAATACTTTCCAATCCGCCAAAGAGCAGAGTCTGGCGCATCACGCTAAGGTCGCTGCTCAGCGGGTTCATAATCTTCACACTGTTTTCCTGTGGCCAAGCGTTATGATTCTCATAGTAGGCACCCTTAGTAAGCGAGTTATTGAGAATCTCATTAAATCCCTCGCCCACGAGCTGCTCACCCACAAGGTTATGCAACTTATGCTTGCGGTCTTCCTCGCCCTTTATCACAAGACTGCCCTTGAGTTGGGTAGGTATTTCCACATTATTATATCCATATATACGCAAGATGTCCTCAACCACATCACATGCTCTCTGAACATCCACACGATATGCCGGCACGTCGATATTGATACCCTCGGCATCCTCGGCAGTGATCTTCATCTCCAAACTATTGCATATTGACTTGATGGTATCTGCTGGTATCACCTTACCAATCAACGAGTTGACATACGAATAGTCAAGTCTTACCTTTGCGTTCTCGATAGGATTAGGATAAACATCCTTTATCTCCATCGACACCTTACCACCAGCAAGCTCCCTGCACAGGATGGCTGCCTGCTTGAGGGCATAGATAGTGGCATTGGGGTCAACGCCACGCTCAAAGCGGAACGACGAGTCGGTGCTCAACTGATGATGGCGTGCACTCTTTCTTATCCATGTGGGATGGAAATAAGCGCTTTCGAGCACCACGTTGGTGGTAGTGTCATAAGTACCGCTACCCTTTCCGCCGAAGATTCCGGCGATACACATGGGCTCCTCGGCGTTGCATATACTGAGGTCGTGGAGTCCGAGTACATGCTCCTCACCATCGAGAGTGACAAACTTAGTGCCTTCGGGCTGTGTTCTCACCACAATCTGATGTCCAGTCACCTTGTCGGCATCAAAGCAGTGCATAGGCTGACCATAGGCCATCATTATATAATTGGTGATATCCACAATATTGTTGATAGGACGCAGTCCGATGATCTTCAACTTGTTCTGCAACCATTCCGGACTCTCCTTCACCTCGCATCCCGTCACGCTCACACAGGCATAACGCTTGCAAGCATCAGTATTCTCAATTGTCACCTCCACAGGCAGGTCGTGGTTATCCACCACAAAGGCGCTGCAGTCAGGACGATGCAGAGAGGTGGTCTTTCCATTGGCCACAAGCCATGCATAAAGATCACGGGCCACACCCCAATGCGACAAGGCATCCGAGCGGTTGGCGGTGATGTCAATCTCGATGAGCCAATCGCTCTCCAGGTTGTAGTATTCAGCCGCGGGCTGTCCCACCCTTGCGTCGTCGGGCAGCACGATGATTCCGGCATGGTCAGTACCAATACCTATCTCGTCCTCTGCACATATCATTCCGCAGCTCTCAACGCCGCGCAGTTTTGACTTCTTGATAACAAATTCTTTGTCGCCGTCATAGAGCACGCAACCCAAGTCGGCCACAATAACCTTCTGTCCGGCAGCCACGTTGGGGGCTCCACATACAATCTGCGAAGGAGTTTCACGACCGAGGTCAACAGTCGTCACATGCAGATGGTCACTATTGGGATGTACATCGCATGTAAGCACCTTGCCCACATACAATCCCTTGAGGCCACCCTTGACGGTCTGCACCTCTTCCAATGCGTCAACCTCCAAACCCGTAGAGGTCAGTGCGTCGCACACCTCCTGCGGAGTCAGGTCGAAGTCAACGTATTCTTTCAGCCATTTGTAGGATATATTCATCTTTCTATTATGTTGTTAGCATTAAAATTGCGTGCAAAATTACTATTTTTCCAACAATTACGCAAATTTTTGAGTGATTTTCTTTATTTAATGGATAAAAAACGTTAAATATCCAATTACATGAGAAAAAATTCCTAATTCCTAATTCCTAATTCCCAATTTATTCGTACCTTTGCAGCCGCTGTCACGAGTTGGCAGCATAAATTCAAACCTCTAATTTAATAAAAGTTTTAAAAAAAATGGCAACAAGAATCAGATTGCAGCGCGGCGGCCGTAAGGGCTATGCTTTCTACAGCATCGTAATCGCTGACGCAAGAGCACCACGTGATGGTAAATTTACTGAGAAGATTGGTACTTACAACCCCAACACCAATCCTGCCACAGTAGATTTGAATTTCGACAGAGCACTCTACTGGGTTGAGACTGGAGCTCAGCCTTCAGACACAGTGCGCAACATCCTCAGCCGTGAGGGCGTCTATATGATGAAGCACCTTCGTGGTGGAGTCAAGAAGGGCGCATTCGACGAGGCTACCATGCAGAAGAAGTTCGACGCATGGAAGGCTGACAAGGTTAAGGGTGCAGAGGCTGTTCGTGAAAACGAGGCCAAGGCCAAGAAAGAAGCTGCCGCTAAGGAGCTCGAGGCCGAGAAGAAGATTAACGAGGCTATTGCCAAGAAGGTAGCTGACAAGAAGGCTGCCGAGGCTGCCGCTAAGGCAGAGGCAGAAGCTGCTGCCAAGGCTGAGGCTGAGGCTGCAGAGGCACCTGCTGAGGAAGCTCCCGCAGAAGCATAATCTTCTACGCTCAAACATGAGATTAAAAATCAAGCCGTGCTTTGAATGTAAAGCACGGCTTTCTTTTTTTTTCGCACATTTTGTACCAGTTAAAACTATTTAACTTAAGATATTTGTATGTTTCACGCAAATATCTTACCTTTGCAATCGCTTTTGCGGAATTAGCTCAGTTGGTAGAGCATTGGCTTCCCAAGCCGAGGGTCGCGGGTTCGAGTCCCGTATTCCGCTCCATCTCCCCCACTCCTTATTTCATAACATAGCGCAGCCAAGCCCTGAAGGGGCGGCATATAACATAGCACAGGGCATGAGCCCTGTGTATGACATTCCCCAACACCCTCCCTCCCCATCCACGCGCCAAAGGCGCGTGGATGGGGAGGGAAAGAGACACATTGAGATAGGGCTGACGCCCTATCCTATGTTATGTCGCCCTTCCAGGGCTATACATCAGAGCTCACATTGGCTTTATCATCTTTTCGATGAAGGCTATCTCGTCGTCCGACAATCCATATTTCTCATATAACTGCTCATCAATCTCCGGAATGCTCACACTCCAATCAATATCACTTTGAGAAGTGAAGTCTTGGAGGGGGACAAAGCGGAAATTGGACTTTGACATATGTTGAGTTGATGTTACAATTCCAAGAAGAGCTCTTACTGTCTTCGTTTTTAAATATGATACTAAGTTAATACATTCTTGTTTCGTATTGAATGTATCAATTAGCATATATGTTTCAGTACAAATTACATTCGGATTAAGTATTTCTAATGTAGAAATTATCCTCTTTTGTCCATTCTTGTCTGTCTCTCCTGCATGTTCCGCAGTAAGGCAAGATGTTATAACTTTCCATTTCTTAATTAAATTCACATTTGTTTCTACTAATTCTTTTTTATAATACCCTATTCCGCCATTATATCTTAATTGGATATCTCCACTTTTCAATGGTTTTACATAAGTTCTTAATCCGAAAGGCTTCTGGGAATATACAAAACTTGATAAATATTGTTCTGAAATGCTCTCTATCTTTCTTACAATACCCACTTCTTCTTGATGTCTAATTAAAACATCGATTTCATTTAATTCTCTTGCATTTGCCTTTCTATGGTCTTTATAACATGACACAAATGAACATTGTCCTTTGTGTTTTTTATCCCATAAGAAATAGCATACACCACCAGCAATATCAACAGTAGGGAAACACAAGTGAGAATCTATATAATCAAATAGTTTGCATATTCTTTTATCATTTAGCATACTCTCTCTAAATCCATCTAATCCTCTGCCACCATTATACCATTTTGCCGGCATAATCATTGATATGAAAGATGGATTAATCATTTTTGCAATATCTACAAAATATTGATATACTGGAACTGCACTCACACCTGCTCCCCCGTCCATCACCTGATACGGAGGATTTCCTACTATTGCATTAAATTTCATGTGGTCATTATTGTTTGTATTCCAGAAGCGGCGGCCATCACGTACTTCATTGACAAACGTCGCTGGATTGTTCTTTATTACTTCTATTAAATCTTTATAATATTGGGCGTTCACTCGGGTGTTGCGAAATCCCACGAGGGTGCGCCTCGTGATGTCGCGAGCCATAGGAGTCTTGCAGATCACAAAGATGTTCTGCTCTATCGTGGAATCCCAAAGACTGAGGGCAAACCCACGATCTACCTCGCCATATTTGCGCTTGGCTTCCTCTACGCGACGACGATAGATATTATATGCCACAAACAAGGGGTAAAGACCGCTCTTGGAATTGATTTCCAACACCTTACTATCAGTGGCATACACATCCTCGGTCACTTTTCCTCCATCAATGTATCGCGGCACATCAAGCATCTTGGCATATTGCTCGTCATAGAAACTGTAGCCTCCAAAACAATCACCAAGATGCATGTTCACCACGCGCCACGGCGTGAGCACAGTCTCCTTGTCGGGATTGCGGAATGTATTGAATATCGACGAGATGCGCTCTATGCGGTCTTCCACAATGAGATTGTCTGCCGCACGAGCCATCGAACGGATACGCTTGCCCGCCTCACGGAATATGTCGGCCTCATAGTATTTCTTAAACTTGCGGAACACTTGCTTGGTCACCCCTTTGGGCATGAACTCAGCCCAAGAATCCTTGTCAACAATGTCGGCAAAGTTGTCGATGGTGATCTCGTCGTCCTCTCTCTTTAATGTTGCTCCATATATGAGCAAGGGCATACGGATACTTATGCCCCGCAGAATGGAGATGGCATTCTGACGCTCGCTGGTTTTCTTCTTCAATTCCTCCAATCGGCGGCGCTCTTCTTCTGTCAACTCCTTCTTTTTCTTCTTCTCCAGTCGCTCCTTTTCCTCATATTCCTCATTGGTGAATCCCTGGTTGTTCACGTCGATGTCGGCAGTCTTAGCCATTGCCTTCGTCGTTCCGATTTTGCCCTTCAAGTCCTTGAAGTCCTGCAATTCCACCTCGGTGAGTTTCAGCAGTTCGTCATTGTATAGCGCTCCGTCCTCAAATCCGTTTTGCACCACAGCCTCTATCTGCGCCCTCTTCAACTGGGCCATCATCGACTTCACGTCATAAGGTTTCATCTGCGAACCCTCAATACTGATAATCGGACAGAAATTGAGGAAGTCGCCGAGTATCTTGCGGTCTTCGTCATTCGTCTTTCCTGCCTTTGCCGACACCTTTGCCACCTTTGCCAACACGCGCAGTGTGCGGTCGGGCGCAAAGTCGAAGGCATAGCAGTTGGTCTTCATCTTTCCGTTGCATGTGAATGGAGTCTGCACCCTGAATATTGTCTGCATATAACTTGCGGCTGACGTGGAGAATGTGCCCGACATCATGAATACGGCAGTCCAGGGTTTTACGCTCACTCCCGTTGTCAGTCGTCCGCAAGTCAGAGTGATGGTGTATGTCTTGTCGGGCTCAGGACCGATGGCCTTGTTCACCATCCGCAATGCCTCCTCGTTTTCCTCGTCCTCATCACCATTTCCAGCCACGTTTACTATTGTGAAATTTCCAAACACACTATGGTTTCTTAATTTCTCACTCAATGCCTTGGCAGCATTCACTCCGGGCAGCACCCACAGCGTGTGTCGGAATATGCTCTGGAATTCAGCATTGGAATATGGATATAGACTGTCTTCATCCTTTCGGCAGAGGAGGTTGAGAAGATTATCCACATCCCTGTTATGCACGAATGTGCCGTCGTCCTTGGTGCGGAAAAACTCGCGAAAGTTGAACGCCTTTTCATCGTCGCAATATTCCGAACCAAGCAGTGAGCCAAGGTCGTATGTATAAATGTTTATCGCCGGCAACGACTCATAGGGATTGGGATCGCCCATGTGGGTCAAATCCCAGTCGGCTTTTGCTTTCTGCTCCATCACATAGTCCCAAGTGAATATCTCCTCTTCCTTGTAGTCGTCGAGCAGATTGAATGGAGTGCCCGATAGGCGCAGCACCTTTGTATTCGTCTTTATGAGTGTATCAATCACGTTCAGACCCAAGTCGGTGGTTGTTCCCTCGTGGGCCTCATCGATGATAAGCATATCCCAATTAGTCTTAAATATCTTGACATTCTTGTCAAACTTACCACCCACCATCGCAGCACCTCTCAGGTCTTGCATCGACGCAAAATACACATAACTGTCACCTCGGCGTGCAAGGCGTTCGAGCGAGGCAAAGTCTTCGCCTTTTGTGCGCGAACCGTAATGATAGTCGGGTTGGTCGAAGAATATCTTCTGGAAATCCTCAAACCATCCCTCATCCACCACTGGGCGATGAGTGAGAATGAGTGTGCGCTGTGCCTCCATCTCCAGCACCACTTCGAGGGCGCACAGGGTTTTGCCAAACCTCATCTTGGCATTCCACAACATCTGATTGCCTCGCTTGAATCGCTTTAGAGTGCGGTCAATGGCCTCATCCTGCTCTGGACGGAATTCTATCGGAGTCTGCTCTTCACTTATTTCATTGCCTTTTAGCGACATTCGTCCTGCCTTCACGGCGGCAATGGCATTCTTCACTGTCTGAAGGTCGGTGACAAACCACTCTGTTCCCTGGTTCTTCATGCCGAAGTCCTTCTTCTTTATTCCCGAGCGCTCAAGCACACTATGCACCTGTTTGTCGTTGAACGACGACACTTTTCCCTTGGCATCGGTGAACATCGTGCCCTCGGTATATAGCAATTCATATCTTACGCTCGCCGTCTTGGTGTATTGGTCGATACGCTGCCGGGCGGCATTGTTCAGCAACTTACTGTTGGGCGTGAAATATCCGTCGCCCAGTTCAGCCGTTGCCTCTCCTATCTTCAGTGCCCCGTTATGAGCATTGTCGTTGATACGGAAAACATAGATGAGCTTTGGTCTTAGTGATGATTCGAATGTTGCCATAGTCAGTTGTTTTTTATAAGGTCAATGAATCGTATTCTGTCTTTTGCCGAGTCGCTGTCGGTCCATTTGCGGATGTAGCAGTATATGCCGTTGTGCTTGCGTATGTCTCCCACACGGCATCCTTCGCAATTCACCGTGCGACGTATTTCGCCGAAGAGGTCTTGCTCCACTATCTCCACCCCATTCTTGCACGAATTGGGCACCACTCCCTTCAATCCGTCCATCTGCCATGCGTTCCACGAGATGATATATGCGATGTATTCCATCGACTTCTTCAGTGGCATCGCCTTGAATTTCTCGCGGTAGTTGTCGATAAAGGTGAAGAGCATAGCCTCGCGGGCAATCAGCAGACTGTCGCCTTGCCATTCATAGGCATAGGTTGACTTATATGCCATTTGCGCAGCCTTAAGCCATTCGCCTGTAGATTCGGTGTTTTCGCTGACGACTCTCAGTTTGCGGTCGAGCAGTCCTATACGTTGTTCTATTGGAATGGGGATTCCCGTGGTGCTGTCATATCGGCTGGTGATATATGGAGCCTCGCCGCAAGTGATCTCCAGTCGGCAGTCGCGCACATAGTCGCGCCATGTCTTGTTGTCGGGAAATTGGATCTTGTCGGGATTGACAGTCCATGTGTGGCAGTCGTTTTCAAAATTGAAAACGTTCTTACGTCCAAACCAAGCCTCATCGATGAGATTGTTTTGGGCATTGCAAATCCATGACGGGGTGAACACCTCCGCCATATCCTTGGAGCGGGCAGTCTGGGCATCGAGCGACTTCAGCACTCGCGGACGTATCACCTTGCCGTGGCTGCCGGTGATAAGTTCCGCCCTTATCTCGTCGGCATATTGGTAGCCGGCTCCCAAGTGCTCATAGTCGGTGGTTGCCCAGAAGATATTGTGCTGCTCGTCGGGTTTGCTTGTCGTATGGTCTTTGAGGAGAATATTGAGCAGCTCTGCGTTGAGCATGGCAATATAATCCTCACGAATGTCTATTTCGTCGGGCATAACAATAGCGTGGAATAAAAAATGATAGAAGCGCTGAACCGTTGTTATTCAGGTTTTTACGGGTTGCGGCAAACACCCACTGACGTAAGGGCATAAAGAAAGCGTGGTGCTTCCCTTATCTTACATCAGAGGTATTTGGCGTAACCCGTAACTACCGATAAGTTCAGCCCACGCCATAGCGCAGGCATTCGCGAACTTATTCAAGGTAGTTACAATCGTCTAATCGCCAAATTTTCTGATGTAAACCGAATAAATAGCAAACGCTAATATGTTATTATTATAATGTCTTTAATATCTTAATGTTTTTTCTGTTTCTTGTCCTTTAATTTTACGTTCTACATTGGCTCGGCATCAAGCCCCAGCCGTGGATTATCTCTCGGCGACAGCATGACTACTGCCGCTATTCTTGATGCAAAGATAAGCAAAAGATTCAATAGTGATACCATCTTCCCCCGTTTTAACATGAATTTAACAATAATATAAATCAAAGATAGCCGGGTGTGAAGTGAACCCGTCCAACTTTGTGGGGTCACTTCATTCTTGCTAAACGCCTCTATAAACGGCATCTCAACAATAAAAATAAAAGTTAAATATGGTTACAATTTGCAATTCTTATCTTTGCAAATTGTGTATTGTCTTCGATTTGTATTATCTTTGCCACCAAAAACAAAGGTTTAGAGTATGAAGTACCCTATAGGAATACAAGATTTCGCACAGATTATCCAGGACGGATATGTGTATTTGGATAAGACGGACTTGGTGTATAAGCTCGCCACAGAAGGAAAGATTTACTTTCTGAGTCGCCCGAGGCGATTCGGAAAGAGCCTGCTTATCTCCACACTAAAATACTATTTCCAGGGAAGAAAAGACCTGTTCAAGGGACTTGCCATAGACAAGCTCGAAAAGCAGTGGGCGGAATATCCTGTGTTCCATATCGACTTCAACGGAGGAAACTACGACAAGGATGGCGAACTCGATAAACGCATCCAAGGATATGTAGAGACTTGGGAGAGCCAATGGGGCAAAGACCCAATAAACGAGGAACTTGGCGCAAGACTTGCCTATGTTTTTAAACAAGCTCACGAAAAGTCTGGACGACGCGCCGCAGTACTTATTGACGAATATGACAAGCCATTGCTCGACGTGATTGACAATGGCAATACAGGACTCCTAAATGGCAAGGAAACAAAACTCGAAGATATACACCGTGGTATCTTGAAGGGCTTGTACAGTATATTCAAGCTTGCCGACGAGGACTTGCAGTTTGTAATGCTTACAGGAGTAACCAAGTTCTCGCAGGTGAGCGTGTTCAGCGGATTCAACCAGCCTGAGGATATAAGTATGTCGGGAGATTTCGAGGGCCTTTGCGGAATAACGAAAGACGAACTGCTGTCAGTATTTGACGAACCGATTCACGAACTTGCCTACAAATTTAAAATCAGTTATGACGAAACAGTTGAACGACTGAAAAAGAAATACGACGGCTATCATTTCGGCGAGGAAATGATTGACATTTTCAACCCATTCAGTATTCTCAACTGCCTCAAGTCAAAGAGAATGCACAACTTCTGGTTTGCCTCGGGCACGCCAACATATCTTGTGCGCCTGCTTGCCCATAGCAATGAGAACATCAACGAACTTGTGGGCAAATACTACGATGCCTCGCAATTCATCGACTATAAGGCTGACATTGAGCAACCCCTGCCGATGATATACCAAAGCGGATATCTGACCATCAAGGAGTGTAATCTCGAGGACAACACCTATCTTCTCGACTTTCCGAATGAGGAAGTGCGCAATGGATTTATTGACACCATAGCTTCCAGATATTTCGCAAATACCTCACAAACGACATCTTGGGTTATGGATGTGACAAATAGCCTTCGCAAGGGTGACACCTCAAGATTTGAGAAGCTCATGACCTCGCTTCTTTCCTCCGTAACATATCGTTTCCAGCGCAAGCAGGACCAGATGGAGTGCGAGCGTTATTTCCAATACACCTTCTATCTCATCGTCAAGATGCTTGCATTCTACAGCACCGTGGCAGAGAAGGATACAAGCGAGGGGCGCATAGACTGTGTTGTGGAGTGTCCTGATTATGTATATATCATCGAGTTCAAGCTCAACGGCTCAGCCGAGGCTGCCCTCAAGCAAATAGAAGAAAAGGGCTATGCCAAGCCCTACGCCGCCGACAACCGAAAAGTGATTGCTCTCGGCATCAACTTCTCGTCGGAGAAAGGAACTATCGACGGATTTATTCCTAAGGAACTATGAGAGAAACTGGACTTTGTGTATATAAATTCAGAGATTTGTGATATTTTTTTTATATCTCTTGGATATATGCAAAATCTTTATTATCTTTGCAACAAATAAATTATAAAGAAAGGATTATAAATGAGAATAAATAATGATTATAACTCTTCGCTTAATGGCGAACAGCAGAATAACAGTGAAAATCAATTTAGGTTTGAGATTGATTATAAGTTGCTTTTTGAGCAATTTGAGAATGACCCTCTATATAACCAATGTTATGAAGGAATACTAATAGCACTCAGCAAATTAAGCTTCAAGACTGGAGATAGTCATGATATCAGCTCATTGGGGACAATTTATTCAGCAACAAAAACTGCGGTAGATGATGTATTACAATCAGATACCCCAGAAATAGACATCATTAAACACATGACAAGTTTTTTGCATAATCACAAAGCAAATTGGCATAAGTGTAAAAAAGATATTTCATTTAACTTTGGATATATCCAGGGAATGGTATTCCTAATTGTTCTCTACGACTCTATGCAACAAAAAGATGCATGTGTGATACGTCAATTATCTCTATGTAGGAGTAATCTTGAATTGGAAGCATCGCAATTCGACATTTTAGACGGTAATCCTATGTGGAAACTTATTGCTGAAAGGATACCGCAAAATAACGAACCAAGACTTGAGGACATAAAACTGGAAAACGAACGACTCCTCAAAACAATCGAGGATTTGAAAGAAAATCTAAAACAAAAAGATGAGGAAATAAATAAATTGAATCAAGGAATGATCAAAGAAGATAATGAGTTCAAGACATGGTCAACAGGAAAGAGAATTAATATACTACATTCCTTATTGAATCTCCCAAATCATATTGAGGGTGAAAAGCGAAAAGAATTCAAAAAACTATGCAAGTTTATGACCAAGGCTGAAGACACTACACTCGACAAATTATTAAGCCAAAATCAATTGCAAAAGATGATTGAAAAAAGGGAAATGATACAAAAAGAATTCCCTATTTTAACGAGAAAATAACGAGCTTACTATTTCCAAAAGCGCAGGTGGTGATAACTGCGCTTTTTTGTTTGTCCAACCTATTGGGGGGATTTTCACCTTACTGTTTTTCACATACTTTTTTTAGTTATAGCTAAAATATCATAGAAAAAATAAAGATATAACTAAAATTATCCATCAAAGCCACTGAATTTCCTTACTATTTTGCCATAAAAATGAAATAGTAAGGTGATTAGGATTTACTTATTTGCACCAATGGATAATTAGTAAGAATCTACTGATAATCAGCATTTTATATACTATTATTCTTGCATAATAATAATTAATTTCATAATTTTGCGCCGTCTTTCGATTGAGGCTTTTGGACAACGTCGTCCATTATAGCCCGCCCTCATGAGAGAGAACATCCCGACGGCGACCGAACGCGGGCAGCGGGCGACGCGCGTCAGGGATATTTTTCATGAATTTAGATAAAGAAAAGAAGTCTTTGCAGGAGTCCGAAGAACAGTACGGCTCTTGCGCACTGAGTGAATTAATACAGTCGCTCGACGCGTCTGCCAGTCAGTTAACTGCCGACGATGTGGAATATCGCGAAAAGATGATGCAGTGTCGGATTATGAGGGACAAATACTATGCTCCTAAGGAGTTTATCTTCAAGGTGAATGGTATTACCACCGTCTCGATTGGCGACCTTCATCTCATCCAGGCACAAGCCAAGCAGGGAAAGTCAACATTGGTGACAATACTTGTGGCAGTATGCCGCTGCGGACAGTTTGGACCAGTGGAATATGCTCTTGATCATCCTTCTAAGGTTATCGTATTCGATACTGAGCAGTTTGAGGGCGACAGCCACAGCCAACTCATGATGATGCACGAATTGGGCGAGGATGACAACGGCACGGAAATCATAATGTTCAACTTGAGAAACCTAGGATTCGAAGAACGCAAAGAGTTTATCAATCAAGCCATCATGCGCGAGAAACCGGAGTTTGTCATCATCGACGGCATACGCGACCTCATCCCCGACATCAACGACCCTGTTGGTTGCCCTACTTTGGTGCAGGAGCTGATGCAACTTGCCTCTAAGATGAATTGCGCCATTCTTGGTGTACTCCACAACAATCCCAGCGACGGCAAGGCCCGCGGATGGATAGGCACTGAGTGGATTAACAAATGCGGCTATTCCTTCGAGGTACAGAAGAGCGGCAGTGTGGTGACTGTCAAGACACCTGTCTTCCGCGGCGCTCCAGTGCCCGATTGGCAATTTACTTTTGGTGAAGGCAAGAAGCCTACTTGCGACCTCGATTTCGTTGCTCACCGCCAAAAGGTTGACAAGGCTATAGAGGAAAGCAAAAAGGCTGCCATCGCCAAGGCTAAGCGTCAGAACGAAATCAATCTTGTCATTGATGAACTACAAAAGGTGGGTGGTAAAATGAAGCGTTCTGATTTTGTCGATAAACTGACAAATGAAGGTGCTTTCAAAAAGTCACATCTTCAGGAGTTAATCAAGGAAATGATTGAGTCTAAAGAAATACCTCTCATGACTGACAAATCATTTATCTTTGTCAAAGATAATTCCACCGCTGGAAATGTATCTGACGAAGATGTTCCTATCTTCTAAAGATGTCGTCCAAGTCCATCCATCCACACCTATATATATAGGCGTGGATGGATGGACAAAGGACTGACATCATAACCACACGTTTCACTTATTTAAAAAATTTTATATTATGGCATACATAGCAAATAACATAGAAAGAAGATACGCACTTAAGTCGTATCATCGTGCAGCCGACAAACCCGACTGCCCAAGCTGCGGACACAAGCACCGCTTCTCGGAGTATATCGACCAGAAGACAGGCAAGCCCGTAGGACCGGGAGTGGGAAAGTGCGACCGCATAAACCACTGCGGCTATCGCGTCACTCCCTACGAATACTTTAAGCAGCATCCCGAGGCTAAATACGGCTATCATTCACAGGCCACACCCATGTTCCGCAAGGAGCACAAGTCCCTACTCTATCTGCCCGACAACGTATTCGACGAATATCCTACACCATACACCGAAAGCGTGCTTGGACGTTGGCTTATGACAAAGGCGCCCTCTAAGGAGATGCTCGACAAGGTGGCTAACGACTACCGTCTCAACGCCACTCTCACGCATGGCACCATCTTCTGGTATATCGACCACAATGGCAAGGTGTGCCAGGGCAAAATGATGTGGTATAAGCCCAACGGACATCGCAACGGCATCGTGAGCTCTATCAGTAGCGATATGGCAAAGAAGGGCAAAATGCCCGAGGATGCAGAAATGCAGCGCTGCCTCTTCGGAGCTCACCTCCTGAAGAACCGCCCCGATGATGTTGTATATATTGTGGAGTCAGAGAAGACGGCAATCGTGATGGCAATGCTGCGTCCGCAATATGTGTGGCTTGCCACTGGCGGTTGCTCCAATCTCAACACCTATGTTGTGCGCCCGTTGTTTGAGCGCAGGGTGGTGATTATTCCCGACAGCGGTTGCCTCGACAAATGGCGAAAGGTAATGCAACAGACCAAGAGCATCCGCTACTCATTCTATGAGGAACTGGAGAAGTATCCTGCCAACACCGACCTGCTCGACATCCTCTTTCCTAATGATTAAATAATCACTCGGCTATAGGATTTTATAATCACTGGGTTATAGGATTTTCATAAGTGGTTTCTTGAATTTCTCCAACTGGGAAAATATTTTTCTCCAGTTGGAGAAATATTTTTTTCCAACTGGAGAAATATTTTTACCTAAGTATAGAATAATTATCGACTTATAATGCTGAATAATTCAATAAATGACGAATAAATAATCGTCCTAAAATATTTAACATAATTTACCAAATAAAACTGCTAAAAAACTTGCATATCTCAAAAGAAAGTAGTACCTTTGCAACGTATTCAGATTGTAATACGCCACGTTCATTTTACTCATAAATTTTCATTATTATGGCACTTAATTTGAAAGCCAAAGAGACACTCGTCCAAATCGGAAAGTACATGGGTACTTATCGCTATGTGCTCTCCCCTGTGATTTACAACAAGCTATCGGAAGACAAGGTAGTCGAGGAGGCTTGCGTGCGCTCCAACCTCGCAAAGAGCGTGCTGCAGTCGGCGTGGAACGCCATCGGCGAAGTCATCCAGGCATGGGCTACCGAAGGCCACTCAGTGGCTGTGCCTGGTCTTGGCACCATGCGCTTCAGCATCAACGCCACCTCTGTCAGCACCGTCGATAAGGTGTCCTATGGCTTGATCACTGCGCGCAAGGTGATTTTCACCCCGAGCAAGAAGATCAAGACCGAACTGCTCAACACCGGCATCCGAATCGCCTGCTACGACCGCAATGGCAAGCTGGTGAAGACTGTCAACTCGTCAAACGAGAACACAGGAGACTTCGAGGTCGAACTGCTCTCAAGTCCCGAGGCTGGCGGCACATTCGAGGGAGCTGGCTTCTACAACGAAGGCGACGTAGCTTTGGTGAAGGCCGTTCCTGCCGAGGGCTATGTCTTCGTGAAGTGGAATGACGACGTGCTCACCCCAGAGCGCTCAATCACCATCACTGATGACATCAGTCTCGTGGCAACCTTCAAGAAGTCAACAACTGACTCTGAGGCTGGCGGCGGAAATACTGGAGGCTCCGACAATACTGGAGGCAGTGGCTCTGACAGCGGCTCGGGCTCTGGCAGCAGTTCTGGCTCTGACAGCGGCTCGGGCGGTAGCGAAGACGGCGGTGGCTACTACGAGTAGCATGCAAAAGGGGTGAGCATTTGATGCTCACCCCCTTATTTTTTCTTTATCAGAACAGGTCTCTCGTGCCTTGTCCGTCGTCCCAGTGGTGGTCCTTGGGGAAGGGCTCTCCGCCCCATGCCTTCACCTGAGTCCAAGGCTGCGGTGCATCCGTCCAGAAGGGATGGGAGGCTGGCAATCCGAGGGGAAGAAATGCGAGGGAGGTCATATAGAGACTGCCGTTGTTGGTGTACCAGTCGGCTATATTCGGTTGGCGACCGCAGAAACCGATAGTCAGAAATCCCTTCTCGTTGTAGTTTTCCTTGCCGTCGAACATACGGTGCATCACGGCTGTGAGGGCGGCTCTCACCTGGGCACGCGTCACTCCGTCGGGCAACTGGTCGCGCCATGCCATCAGGGCGAGGGGCTGCATCGTTGCAAGGCGATAGGGAATGGAGCGTCCGAAGACGGGGAATGTGCCTTCGGGCGAAATCATGCGCTCGAGCACCAAGCTGAACTTGCGCGTGCGATTGAGGGCGCGCTTGAAGTAGTTGCGATAGTGTATGCGGGTGTAGTCCCTGGAGTCGATCATGTTTTGGAGGGTCTCAAGATACATGGGATGGAAGACATAGCTGCTGTAGTAGTCGAAGGCAAACTGAGGGCCGTCGGCATACCATCCGTCGCCGATGTACCATTCCTCGGTCTTGCGTATCGCCGAGTTGACGCGATATTGGTCGTAGGGAGCCTTCACCTTGGCGAGGAAGCTCTCGATGGTGGATGAGAAGAGGAGCCAGTTGGTGTAGGGAGGGTCGATGCTTCTCAACTGTGTGAACTCCTTGATATATCGCTGCTTGGTGACATCGTCGAGCGGCATCCAAAGCGCGTCGAAGCCACGGACGAAACTCTCTGCCACGTATGCGGCATCCACGAGTGTCTGTCCCTGTCCGTTCCACAGGAGATAGTCGGGGCTCTGCGGATCCACGGCATTGCGATAGCTCTTGAGAGCCCATTCCCTGAGTTGCTTGCGCATGGCTCCCTCGGCGGTGTCGTCGTCGGGCAACGAGAGCCATGGGGCAAGACCAGCCATCAGTCTGCCAAAACATTCCATATACGTCACCTTGATATTGCGTCCGTCCCAGTTGGGGCTTGTCTCTACGAGCATGTTCTTCTGCAGGTTGCCCTCGGCCATATTGCTGAGAACGGGCTTTGCCATGTTATACAGCAACTCGCACCAATACTTGCGGTCGGCGGATTGCAAAGCCACCTCGCGGGCTTCCATGTATCTCACCCTCTCGCATGCAGCCAAGAGGAAGGCACCCACACCGAAGTCAGCCTCGCTATTCTTGTCCACCACCTGTCCGGGAATGGCACGCTCGCCTATGGGCTGCACATACCCCACCCTGCCGTCTTTCTGCAATGCCTTCTCCGAGAGATATTTCCATGCACGATTGACAACGGCCTGATATTCCGCCTCGGCGAGATAGCCATTGTTGATGCCCCACTGTAGTCCGTAGGTGAAGAATGCCGTGCCGCTGGTCTCGGGTCCGGGAGCATGCTCGGGGTCGAGCATCGAGCGTGTCCAGTAGCCCTCTTGTTGTTGGCAGTCTGCCACTGCCTTGGCCATGCGCTGATATTTCTTGACGAAGAAATCGAGGTGGGCATAGTCCTTAGGCAAATCCTGCAGCACCTTGGCGAGTCCTGCCAGCACCCATCCGTCGCCCCTCGCCCAGAAGTCCTTCTTGCCATTGGCGCTCTTGTGCTTGGGATATACATACTTGCCGTCGCGGAAATATAATCCCGTCTCGTCATCGAGCATCACCGAGTCGCTATACTGGATGTATTCATACAGTTTGTCGAGATAGAGGGCGTTGCCCGTAGCCTTGTGCAGCTTGGTCATCACTGGCATCACCATATACAGTCCGTCGGCCCACCACCAATAGTCGTTCGCCCTTGTGCTCATCTCGTATTCCATCACCTCGCGTGCACGCCGTATGCGGTTGTCGTCGGGAAGGATGTTATAGAGGTCGAGATATGTCTGAAAGCAGATTTGCCAGTCGCCGAAGAGCACATGCTCGGGTGTCTCGCCGTAGTTGTATTTCCACTTGCTGCGGTCGTTGCTTGTAGCCCCTCGCCATTTGTTGTGCTCAGCCCACGCCATCGAGTAGTCGAGGTATTTCTTGTTGCCGGTCAGTCGGTATGCCTCCATGTTGCCGGTGTGATAGGCTGCCACATGCCAGAAGGGCGTTGCCTCGGGCTTATGGCGTGTCTGCCAACTGTTGTTCACCTTGTCGATGATGTTGCGCACCTTTGCCGTCTCACTCTTGGGTGCGGCATAGGCATAACAGGCGAATGTCCATAACACTAAGGACATAAGGATGTTTCTTCTAATTTGATTTGTCATTATCGGTATTTTTAAGTTTTGATTGCAAAGACAACAAGCAAAATCCAGATGAAGGCAATGATTATAGCTATCGCTTAGGGCTAATATAGCCCAAAGCGATAGCCCACAGTGACGGAGAACATACTGCTGCGCAACTTGTCGGCATAACCATCGAGATTCAACTTGCTCAGTCCAATGCGATATTGAGCCTCGAGGATGACATTCTCATATTCGTAGGAAAAACCCACGGGAATTGAAATGTCGAAATGCTTGTAGCTTTCCTTTGCGTCGATCTCTTCTGCTAAATATACATTGCTGCCCTCCTGTGCGGGATTGCCGTCGGCATCATAATAGATGATATTGCCCGGATTCAACTTGTCGTAGAGTCCCGACACTACATTATACTTGAATTTTGCTGAAAGCATGA
>JALFCW010000144.1 GCA_022771625.1 Prevotella sp. | reverse complement strand
ACAAAGAAATTTAATGAGCAAAACAGATGATTTTAAGAATTTTATTTGGTAGTTTGAATATTTAAACGTACCTTTGTTGCCGGTTTAAAGTGGTACCCTTTTTAATTAGAATGTGGTATACTTTTTATTTAGCATATACACTTCTGCCTGATAAATGGAAAGAAAACCGCTAAGCTCGCCTCTTAGCGGTTTTTTTGATATATGCAATACGTCATCGTGGAGACGCTTACATCTCTGCACATCGAGATTCATTTCGTGATTGATCACACTTATTTGTCGGATTTTAGGAAACTTCCCACTATGGGTAGGACAACAGAGTCGTAGTCGGCAGAGGCTCCCATCATACTGCCCATACTGCCAAGATTGGCGGCATTAAACCCGTGATTAGCTCCCTCTATCTTGTTGAGAGTGGCAGAAGGATAGAGACCGACAGCCTTCTCTGAATTTGAAATAGGAACTATCATGTCGGCAGTGCCATGGATGATGCACACAGGCTTAGAGAACTTACCGATATGCGACCATACGTCGAAGTCCTTGATACTATTGATATATGCCTCGCTCATCGACATCATACCGCCAAAGTCACCCCAATTACCGAAGTCACCCCAATTGCCAAAATCACCGAAATCACCCCAGTCGCCAAATCCACTGAACATCTTCACCATCTCGGGGATATTGAAGGCAGGATAGAAGAGAATCATTCCGGCAAAGTCATCAGGACACTCATCGGCTAGAAGTGCTGATACAAGTCCCCCCTGACTGCTGCCAAGCAGATAAACTTGCGAAGGTTCCACATTTGCTTGCGACTTCACGGTCTTGGCAACAGAGCGAAGATCCTCCACCTCAGTAAAAACAGTCATTTCATCGGTTTTCCCGTCGCTTTTGCTCTTGTCGCTGCCGCCACAGAAGTCAAAGCAATAGGCAGCATACCCCATCTTGGCAATAGCCAAGGCATAGCCCGACATGGCTTCATGGGTAAGCGAACTGCTATGCGAGAGTATCACGGCAGGCTGTTTTTTCGACGATGCAGAATTATAATACATCATGCCAAAAATCCTGTTTCCATCGCGCTCGCTCCACACCTCGGCACTGTCAACCACCAGCTCCGTCCCCGTCTGGACAGAGTCGGTTGTCTCCTCATTCTCGGGTGGCATCGAGCCATTGTTGTCATCCGATGAACAAGCGGCAAAACACATGGCTACCGCAATAGAACCCATTAATACAATCACAGTTTTTTTCATATCCTAAAGAACATTATTCTTTATATAAACTACGCTTACACATGCATTACTCCGCATATATTTCTGTTGCAAAGGTACACTTTTCCGCACATATCACCAAGTATTTACCACACTTTTCCGCACCTGATTAATATAGTTTAACCAAGTGCGGAAAACAATGGGTAATAGAGACAGGTACCTTGCACCCAAAATGTACCTAATAACAAGTCTTTATTTGTTGATTTTTGCCAAAAATCAGCTCGAAAGTAAGATTTTTACCTTATTCAACTAAGAAAAATCGCAAAAAACTATTTAATGGCGCACCCGACAAACCCTGTGGGGAGGACGCGCCATGATTATGTCTTTTCGAGCAAGAAAGCCATATACAAGGGTAGGATTGTCATTTGGCCGTTCTGCCCAATATTGACATCGCCAAGCTTGATTGCGTGATGGACATGATATTTCTCGGGATGCGCAAGAATGGTCTTTGTGCTTTTTACGTTGCCGCTTGATGCCTTTATATTATGGTTGTTATGTTCAGTATAATGTCATCTATTCGTCTTGATTTTTCAAATGCAATATTATACTCGTCCATTTCCATGAAATTGATGTATATTACATTGTCGTAATTTTGTGCAGCAAAATTCCTGACGGAAAAAGTCTTTCCGCATTGTCTGCAGCCTTTGACAACTAAGGGTTTCTTGTCTTCTTCGACTTTCCATTCTCTAAGAATATTGTCAATTTTTCTTTGTAGTACAGCCATTTTTTCAAGGGACTTTTATTTAATATAAGCCACTTTTCCAAGGGACTTTTGTTATATATACGTCACTTTTTCAAGGGACTTTTCTGCTGCAAAGATAAATACAATAATTGAAATATCAAAACTTTTATCAGATTATTTATTGATATATACAGATAATTAACAGTTGCCAATCTACAGGGTCAGGCGCAGATTCAACTAGCAAGTGCAAATTTACAACATCTTTTTGTAAAAGCACTCATTAGGAGTTGAGAAATTCGCAAGTTCAACATAGAACTGCAATTTTCTGGTAGATGAGAATAAATAATCTAATACTAGAAAACACTGAGGGGTTTGGGGGCGAGAAGCCCCCATCAGTATCTATTCAATAATAATATGTTAAAAAGTCGAAATATTGTCGAGCATCCACTTGAAGCATTTCTCCTGACTGCTCGGGAAGCGCCAGTGACCACTGCTGGGAGTGATGTCCTTCTGTTTGGGGGCGGTAATCTCATTCCATACCGACCAGATGGAGGTGGGCGAACAGGTGTCGTCGCTATATCCCCAACTCATAAAGGTGGGCACACGCAGATTGCGAGCAAAATTCACTACATCGAAATATGGCAAGGTCTCCAATGCCTGATCGACGGGAATATCTACCCTACTATCGTCAAACAAACCAGAGAAAAACATTGGCCATCCTCCTGCCCTGTGATGAAGGAATCCAGTGAGGTCGCTCAGGGCAGGATAGAACGGGGCGCAAATAGTGACCTTCTCGTTGAGGGCTGCAGTGATGATGGACAGGGCTCCACCTTGCGAGCCGCCAGTGACGATTACATTCTTACCGTCCCAGTCGGACAATGAACAGAGGAAATCAACCGCCCTTGCACAGCCTGCATATACATCCTTATAATAATATGTGTCCTTTGACTCCATTCCCCGGCGCATATAGCCCTCGCATTTCTCGCCACGCATACGATTGTATTCATCGTCGGGCAGTCGCTGGTCATTGCCGTGAATCTCTATTTTGAGATATATCATTCCAGCCTTGGGGAAATAGTCGGATGGATATATCTTTTGACTGCCCGCACCAGGCGGAACAAGCACTACGGGATGCTGCTTGCCGTCGAGGGGACGCGAGAGATAGCCATATATCCACTTTTCCTTGCCAACATGCAGACGTACGAGCTTGGTTTCAATCTTGTCGTTGGTGGCATCAGGCACATCAAAGTATTCGGGCTAGAAATCCACCTTGCGCGCCTCGCGCATCACGTTCTGCCAAAACTTGTTGAAATCCTTGGGCATGGGAGTGAAGGTGCGAATATCCTCGGGGGAATATGCCACTTTCACAAGGTCACGCTGACGCTTGCCTCCCGCCATGAACTCATACTGACAGGCGAGGAATCCCGGTTGGGTCATCGTGCCCATACGAATGACTGCCTCCCCTCCCACAAACACAGTGGAGTCGGCATCCTTCGAAAGAAGCATCTCGGGCCAAACCTTATACTTTACCTTCACCCCATTGAGCGGCACTCCACCCTCGCGTGCATATATACGCAATGTGGCTGGCTGCCCAAGAGTGTAATAACTGTCGCCATGATCGGGCGTGGCTAACATCTCCACATAATTCTTACGTGGAGAACCAAATTCCTGTTGAAACTGCTGTGCATAAACCGTGACACAACAAACGACGCTTAGTGCAAATAATATAATTCTTCTCATGGCTATATGCGTTATTTTTGCGGCAAAGTTACTGATTTATATTGAATTAGCCAAATTTTTCGATTGCTTTTTGCACCAAAACAAGATTTTATCAACTGGGGCATATTATTGCCATAGCTACAGGCATGACCGAAGCCGATGTAAAACTCCTTATTAACGAGATTTCAAAAGATTCATAACAAAGCGTAACCCTGGAAGGTAGGGTGTCAAGGGCATCGTCATACTTCACAGCAATCGTCTTGCGCTGCAAGAACATATTGCTCAGCAGTTTTGAGCCCTGCTGATTACTCTTCGTCTTCTCCCTCCTGTTCTGAACGGAATTCAAAAACGAGTTCCGATGCGGGAATATTGCATTCCTCAAACATTCCATGCAAAATGTTGATTTTGGTGGCTGTGCTATTGTCCGTCCATACATACATTCCCGGTGCAAGCTCGCGTCTCCATTCTTCCGGTGTAGTTGAGAAACTGCACTTTTCGTTTGCGCAAAGCCATTCAATGGTAGAACGCTTCTCAAGTAGGATGTGTCCACAAACCTGAATGAGCATTTCCTTCCAAGTGTTAACCGTATATCTGACCCCATGAAGCATATATGCTTGTAGCTTCTTGCCTGTGAACTCATAGTCCTCATCATCAAGCGATGCAGATTCCGCTTCACGTCTCTGTGGCTCAAAAGTAGTTGATGGCATTGGCCAGAGTCGCATAAACACATTTTGTAATTCTCTCTGACGTGCTTTCAACTCTGTTTCTGTCCATTGGTCACACGATTTCACAGAGTTATTAAGACGGAAAGCACTATCCTTGAAGCCCTTCTCCATATCTCTCTTCTCAATAAACGTGAGATTGCTATATTGAGAATTATAACCAGTAAGCGTAAGATTTGCCATGGTGTGCAGATACTGTTCATGAATCCTTTCCCAATCTTCTCCTAAAGCAGCTTTCCACTTGTCCGACAGAGTCTGGGGCATGATATGCTCTATTGTGATATTTTTCTCTGTCAGCTCCTTCACCACATCGTGCCGTTCATTGTTATCTTGGTTTTCCATACGTTCCAAGATAAACATGCGGGCATTAGCAGGCATCTTATAAATCTGACGAGTTTTAAAGTCTCCACGCACCTCTTCATCAGAAGGGAAGACAGAAGAACGTCCCTTCTTCAACAAGACGTAAGTTAGAACATCTATATATGAAGGTGCATTATCATCACTTGCTTTGTTGACATGATTCAATACATCTCTATGGAGAGTTGCAAAAACTTTGTTCAACGCATTGGATGGGAGATTACAGATGATTCTTCGTGCCCAGTAAGCTTCTATCACATCAAGTACACGATAGGTCTCGTTTTCCGTTAATCCAACTTTCGAAGCATAGTCGAAGAAAGCCATGAAGAATGGGTAAGCAATGGTTGAATCCAGCGTTCTTAGCTGGTTCAGTTTCCTATTCAGTTTATCTGTACCTATCGTAGCACAATCCACTTGGCTATATATCTTGGCATAGTGATGCATATCTTTCAAGAGCGTTCCCCTGTCAACACTTATATTTTCGGCATACTCCTTAAAGATAAAGTATATCTTATCGATACGACCGATCTTTCCTTGCTTCATGGTAAGGTAATCGCGCACAAAAGAAGATGGGTCATACTTTGTAAACTCTTCAATAGGGTTCCAATATCGAGTGTACAAGTCATCCTGCTCAACTGGTGCAAGTGACATCAACAGATAGTTACGAATCTTGTCTGCTTCACTCAGATCAAGACCAGTAGAGTTCAGACTCTCAAATATCAGCTGCGGGTCATCATCTTCGTCAAGACGGATGTTGATGACTTCCAGTTTTTTGATGGTCTCAAAAAGTTCATCAATGGTCAATCCACAATGAATAATCTTATCATAGAAGAATTCATAGTTGCGAGTAACATTCGATTCTTTGATGTACTGGTCTTTAGGCTTGTACAGCAAAGAATCGAAAGCCTGCATGTCTTTCTTGATAGGTTTCAGTTTCACCTTTCGTTCGTCTTCTTGGTATTCATCCACCAAATAACGCTTGAAGATTTTCTCAACAAGTTTAGCATCTGTAGCTTCAATCAGTCCTTCTTTTTTGGCATTCACCATCGCAATGAGCAACAACGAAACAGTAGTAATTCGCTGTTGTCCATCAATGATAAATCTGTCTTCTGTTCCTGACTGTATGCTTGACACAATACTGCCAAAGAAGTGACTCTTTCGGTCACTATTATGGAGCTTTATCAAGTCTTGGAACAACTGTTCGCAGTTATCTTCTTTCCAGTCGTAATTACGCTGGTATAATGGAATGATGAATCTCTTGTCTGATCCATCAAAGAACTTTATTAGTGGTTGTGCGTCACCTTTCATATTTAGAATATGGTTTGAATGTAAGAAATAAGTTCTGTATTTTATGATTTTTACACTCTGAGAAATCACATTTAACCTAAAGACCTAAGTGGTCTTACGAGAAGTTGATTGTCAATTGACCAGCTTCTTCGTCTTTCATCGGCTTAATCATACTCTCAATGTATTTTCTCTCATCGTCTGTAATGTCGTACATTTCGTATAGCATTTCGTCCGTCCAAGGGTGAGAGAAGTCTTGCATCGGAACGTAGTGATAAACACCTGCTAATGCATCTTGGGTAATCTTCATGGAGGATACAAGAATGCGGAATACTCTTGTCTTGAGGTACGACACGAAGTTCTCTGCCTTTACCAATGGCGCTGTTTCCTGCTCATCGTTTGACTCAGCCCCGAAGGAAGCATAAACATAGGTTTGTGAACATACAGAGTTGCCCTCCGCAATGATTGGCTGACCGAGAATCAATTGGTCATTACCTGAGCCTCCAGCCTTTGGAATAAACACCTTAATGTCTGGTATTGCGTTACTATTCTTGCGTACATCGGACGAACGAACATACCCGATTCTGCGACATCCTTTTTCTAAGAAATACAGCTTTATGTCAAACTCCTCTGTCTGCACATCGCTCACATCAAAAGGTGTTTTCTTGCTAGAACGTGGATTGGTTGGAATGCCAAAAGGTGTGTCTGACGAAATAATGCCTTCTACAAAACCTGCATGATCCTCGTTTGCTTTTGACACGATTTTCTGAACGATTGAGGCAAGACGTGGCTCTCTGATTATTACATCAAACTTGTTAAGTTCAAGAGTCGTTTTTTCTGAAGTACCATTCTTCCGAAGCGTGTATTCACAACTGCCGTCGTAATGTTTATCACGAAGAAAATAACAGATTCCACCTTTGATTTCAACCTCAGGAAAAAGTTCTCTTGGATTATGGTATGCTGTAAGGTGCGAAACCTGTTTTGACGTAAGCATGTCTCTTCGGAACTCCCCTAACAGGTGTTCACGACCACCAGTAAACCATTTTGAAGGAATAACGAGCGAACTCATTGCAGAAGTTGTTTCTTTAGCAACTTTACAATAATCCTGGAAAATTGGCGCATCATTAGTTCCGCCAGAACCGCCTTCGTCCTGATAAGGAGGATTTCCTACTGCTATGTTTATACACATACTCTTTATCTTGTTTATATGAACCTCAGCGTTTTCACCGATGAGGTCGTATGAATTAAATTCGTTTTCTATGTTCTCTATGGGCATTCCAAGTGCCTCGTAAACCTTGCGTGTGAACTCGTAGGCAATGGTTGATGTCGGAATGGAATAAATCTTGTCCTTGTATTGCTCACCAAATGTCTGGATAATGGCGTATGCAAATTCACCTTCCTTCGATGCAATATCCATAAACTTGGTGTCGGCTGTGATCTGTTCCCTTGGGAGTTCCGACAATATCTGTTTTGCCAAGTGATTCGGAGTAACAATCTCAGAAGTTGACCATCGACCGAACTTCCTCATGGCATTCTCTACTCGCTCAATAGGCGAAAGTGATTCATCGTGAGCAAGCGAATTGATGTTGTGAATCTTGTAGTCGAGCTGATGAAGAACGTTTGGGTTCAGGTGCTTGAACAGGAGTTTCAACGTCTTTACATCCAATCCGAGGTTTGCAAGTATTCGTTTGTTGTTGCTACCGCTATTTGCCGAGCGGACCATTGCTTCAAGCGAGATTACCTCATCGTTTGTGAGGAATGCGTAAAGAAGAATCCTCGAATAGAGAGTTTGCAAACGCTTCTCAAAACTATTGTCTTCCTTTGCTTCGTTCTCTTCTTTGGGTTTCTTTTCGGATGGTTCGCCCGAATCGGGTACGTCTGGCACATCCAAATCATCGTCACCATCTTCTGCAGCAGGTTTCAGTTTCAAGCCACCACGTGCACCAATTGGTTGCTGACGCATGATGATAGAGTTCAGTTCGTCAATGTCACCAAGCGACAAATCCGCAGGTACTTCCTTCGCTTCATCGAGTACGCTCCGCTCGTTGGAGTATGCACGAACTGCATCAAGAATGTTTGCGGGAGTTACCTCTTGCAAGTGTTGCTTGTTCATCCAGATGATAGGCGAAACTTGCAACTCACGTTCTATGCGCCTTTCTAGGTTGCTATTGCCATTGGCATCTGTGTTGATGTCGTAAATGTGAGCGCGTAACTCCTGGAGAATAAACATACGATTTGGGTCGAAGTCAACAAGAAGCGTCTGTGGTTTCATGTTGTACCTTATCTCGTTACCTTCCTCATCCTTATAGGTCTTAACGTAAGGACTTTGCAGACGGAAGATGGCTTGATCGTATTCCTGTGGAGAAGCCGTATCTTTTAGATAGAGCATCGTGTCCCATTCTGGAACCGTAACGCCTGTCATCATTCTTGATACTGTAAGTGTTATAGTCTTTTGATCGTTCTCCTCACAATCAGAGATTCGCTTCTTGGCAGAATCCACATTTGGGAAAAGTCGCTCGTTTTCAACGCCAGAGATGTTCAGTATCGTGTAGTTAGAAAGATGCTTAAACTCCTTGGCATGATTGACAAGAAGTTGTTCCATTGCATCGCATGAAGCACGAAAAGGAAGTACACAAACAATGTGGCGACAGAGCTTGCCGTTTTGAATCCTCTCGTTGGCAAGAAATGAAAGTATGTTTCCATCTTCTTCTGTCCCGTCTATTGCATGAAGGAAATCAAGTATTTCTGTTTCGTGTTCAAACTTCTGGTGCAACCCATCGGGTGACTTAGTGATGGATTTTGGCTTAAACAATTCGCTGAAAGCAACCGTTATGCCATTCTTCTGTAGTTCTGCAAGCTTTCGCAAGGATGATTCATTAGGATTGAAAGCAAAACGCACCATTTGAGGGAATCCATAATAAGGGTTCTCCCATTCGTCCTTGGTATCAAGATTTTCCTTATCCCATTCTTCGCTTGCCTGAGCAATGTCAGAGAACTGGCAGTAGCAGATAACGTCCTCGTCCGTAAACTCATTACCCATCAGAATTCTGTAAGGCGTTCCGGACAAGTGTAATTGCATCTTGGCATTCAATTGCTTGACATGAGCATCCAGATCATCAGCAGATTCTGCATCATATTTGTGCTCCTGCTTAGGTGTTGAGCCTACAGAAGGAAGAACCTTTCCGTAATGTTCGGCACGAGCTCCAAAGTGTGTCTCGTCAACAATCAGAAGGTCTATGCTCTGACGGAACAAGTCCTTATGACGTGCCTTCACCTCCTTGCTGCTGAGGTCTTGGAGCGTAAGGCAAACAACAAGGTTCTTGCGTTCCCTTTTTGCTTGCTTTACCAACGAATCGTTGCGTTTCAAATCATCGCTGTCGGCAAACTCATAGCCTTCGAAGTTCTTGAAACTCTCTACAGTCTTCTTCCATTCTGTCTTGACGTCGGCTTTGGCAGAAACCACAACTACAAGATGGGCTTCCATAGCCTTTGCGCAACTCATGGCGGTAATGGATTTTCCGAATCGCATTACAGCATACATGAGCAAATGGGTTCGACGATGGTTCTTAGCTTCTATAAACCTTTTGACTACCGCTTCTTGATTAGGACGCAGTATTATGGGTTCTTCACCTCTTTCGTAATGGAAGGCAACCGGCACTCTGCCATCCTTCATCGAATAGAGCTTGTAACGTCCATCTTTATCCGTTGCACTCTTTCTGATGTCTTGAATGGCTTCGTTCACATCATCTGTTGTCGCATTTTCGAAGAACTCGTTGGAGTAATAAGGGATGTTCGGAAGGGTTGTTTTTTCAAGACGTTTGCATCCCTTCTCGCGGATGATGTATTCGTGAACCGAAAGGTCACGGAAGTATTCATCACCAGCGGTTGCTGGTTCATCGTATCGCTTTTGTAGGTCAACAAAATAACGACGCCACTCATTCAAGCGCGTTTCAACAGGACGATACGTGTCACCAATCTTCAAATAGTTTGGCACAGTGCCTGTCTCGAACGCATAAATGTGAGGCTCTACGCGTCCTACGATGAATTTTTCTATGATAGCACTATTTGTCATTGTCCTTTTGATTTAAGAATGTTATTGCATCAACAACCTCATTTTTTGACCAATCCATCATCTTGGCATAGATTCCATTGTGCTTATGCTTCAAATCCTTTAGGCAGCCTTCGCATGGAATTTCCTTGCGAGTAATCTCACCAAAGATGTCAGATTCTTCGATGACTTGTGTCTTACAACTTTTAGGCAGTACGTACTTCAACCCATCCATCTGCCAGATGTTCCAAGAAATAATCTCTGCCATTTCTGCAACTAACTCCCAAGATGGTTGCTCGTTCCAAACCGTTTCGTAATAGTCAAAGAAAGTCATCAGCAGGTTTTGTCTTGCCAGGAGCAAGTTATCGCCTTGCCACTCGTAGCCGAAAGAACACTTATAGGCAATTTTTACCCAATGTATCCACTCTTCTTTCTCCTTGGCATTCTCTGTAACTACACGAAGTTTGCGGTCAAGGAATCCAATTCGTTGATTAACATTATCAAAGAAACGTCCTGTTACAGTGTCGTAACGGCTGACAATGAAAGGAGCCTCGCCGCAAGTAATTTCCATCACTGTCTTGGTGATGTACTCTTTCCATTTCAATGTGTCAGTTTCTTTAAACACCGGTGCTTCTGTTGGTTGCCAAACCTTACCCATTTCGGTGCAAGTATTGAACACATCCTTGCGTCCAAACAAACGCTCATCAACATCATTGAGCATCTGGTTGCACAACCAAGAAGGGGTGAACACCTCTGCCATCTTTCGTGCTCTGTTCTTTTGACTATCCTTGTCCTTTAAGACTCTTGGCACTATCACACGACTCTCATTACAGCAGATTTTCTCTGCCGTTATCTGGTCATAGAAAGTATAACCCTCGCCACGTTCAGCATAGTCATCGGTTGCCCAGATGATGTTTTCGCCTGTGCTACGGTCACGAAGTAGTGTCTCAAGGATTCCATGTCCCCAAGACCGAATTTCTTCTTCCTTTATGTCTATTCCGAATGGCATTCTAAATCTTTGTATGTTTATTTTACGATTGCTTCCCAATGCCCGGTTTTGTCACTTCCGACACGCTTTATGACACCCACGGATTGCATGGCAGCAAGATCACGTTTTATGGTTATAATGCTGGCACCTAATGCTTCTGATAATGTTTTGGCGGTTACAGTATCATTTGCAGTATCATTTACGGTATCATTTATCGTACCATCTTTTATGATATGATAAATCTTTTTCTGTCTTTCAGTAAGTTGTGATGTTTTTGCCGTATCATTTACTTGGATATTCTTGTCTTCTGTTTTGTCAGTTACACCTGCTCGTAGTTTCATTTCATCGTAGAGAGGTGTTAGTTTGATGCCATCAGAAGTCTCTATCAGAAGTTCTTGTGAAAGCAGCTTTTTGAGAGTAACACTATCGACATTGCGGATGCTTTCGCCTCTTGATACTCGATAGAGGGCAAGAAGATCGAAAGCGTTAAGTTGCTCTGTTGTGGCACGGTTGCGCTGAATGTCGTGTATCAAGAGCAGGAGGGCGGGGTCTTGGATTGTGCCATGCAAGCGAAGGCATACCTGCCACTCATCGGTCAGAGAATAATCGGGAATAGGCTTTCCTTCTGAGATGCTGATAGCAAACATACGGTCAACTCCTTGTCCACTTTTCTCTACAAGACCAGTCTTCTGAAGTACTTCACTGATACGTCTGCTTCTTGGCATACTGTTAACAGACAAGATGTTGTCTGTATCTACACCCACAGGAAAACCACCGGCATTTGTAATGACAAGCATATCTGGATATTGCTTGATGACAATATCGCTTTGTATGAACATCACTCTATGACAAATGGCATTGAGGACAGCTTCTCGTACAACATCTTCGTTGAACGCAGGCAACGCATATCGTGCAAACTTATCGCGATAATGCTGCAGGGGGTTACTTGCGGGTTGGTTGATGTAATCCCATACATGATCGACAAGCAAGAATAGTGGTTCACGGAACTCGGCTCTTGCCGTGTATTCTATCATGTGGTGATAGAGGCGATACTCAACAACTACATTGTCACATGGCAAATAACGATAGATGACTTCAGATTTTGCCAATAGGATTAAGGCAGCATAATTGAGATGTCCATCATTATCCATCAGCATGAAATCCTTCAGAACATGATTTGTTGGAATGTTGTTGAATTCCGGTTTCTCCCATCTGTCAGCATACTTTTTCTTCATCACACGGATGGCTTCTTCGTCAAGGTCTTCAAGCGAGAGTCCTTCGCAGATCTTCTCTGAGAAGTCTGGTTCTGACTCCTGCAATATCTTGAGATATACGGCATCTGACATTGGTTTTAGTTCTTCACCAACACGCATCAAAGGCACATCCTCGAACTTGAAGACCTTGCCGATAGGGCGTGAAGGAACCTCTATCACCAATACACGACGGTTCTCTTCATCATAGAGTTCATAAATCTCAGGGCGAATAGTTGTATCTCGATAGATGTCCGCCTCCAGTTGTCCGATAGCATCCTGTGCCTGGCGAGTACCAGTAACGCGATGCGGATAATTGTCGTGCATACCTATGACTAGCCGACCGCCTCCTTCGTTGCAAAGGGCGATGACATAGCCAAGGATGCAACGGCGACGATCCTTTGGATTGGTCTTGCCACGACCATCGTAGGAAACGTTGCCTCCTTCGCCCGCCTTGAACTCAACGCGGTCTTCGGATTCTCGCATCTGCTGGAGTTGCTGTATGGTGAATTTATTCATTATTGTTGCGGTCTTTGCTTTAGATACGTTCATCTGCAATCAAGATTCTTTCTCTTGTTCGAGGGCAAAGATACAAATAATTATTCATAATTCAGCAGAATACACTTAATTTTTTATTGTTTATAGTGAAAATTTGATATTTTTATCATGTATTTGGCGTCATTACTTGCACAAACAAGTCATTTTGACAACGTAATCGCTTCCCTCTTCGAGCATAATTTAGTTTGTCGGCAAGGCATCCGCCTTGTTAATCACGTCCGATATGTATTCGACATAGATAGGGTTTCAAGTGCGGATTAGGGCTGCATAGTATTGAAACGAGGGGAAAATCAAGTGAAAATATATTAATTTAGCGTGGTTTTTGCGTAAAAATGCCTCTCTTCTGTCACTTTTATCACATCTTCTATCACTTCTATCACACCTTCTATCACTACTTAAACAACTGAGAATGTGGAGTTTAAACCCATTAGTGATAGAAGTGATAGAAGAAATTGAAAATTTATAGAGCGTGCGCGTGCGCGCGTAGGCGCGAGAGAATGGGTATTGTTATGGTATGTGGATAATAGTAGTGAATGTGAGATAACAGTTATCTTAAAGTATTCACTAAAGCTATTATAATTTTGTAAGAACTGGTATCTATTCTATGTTCCGCACTGCGGTATGTATATTCCCCACTGCGGAACGTACATACCCCACTGCGGAACGTACATACCGCAGTGGGGAACATAAAACAAACAGGGGCTTCACCTTAATATATAATAGCCTAAGTGATAAAATCTGAATAGGTAAGTAGTAAGAAATAATAACCCGTTTAATTATTGAGGAAGAAACGGGTGAACTCGCTCTCGAAATTTGGCGTTAATACATCTTTACCGAGGGCAGCGCGTATCTCGTCGATAGTCCAGAAACGACCGCCAGCAAGTTCTTCTGTGGATGGGGAGATAACACCGTCGTAGATAGTGGTGTTGACATAGACGAGTTCGCGCTCCTTCTTGCTTTCAAACACATACTTGCCCAGACTGCGGGGAGTGAAGTCGGTAATGCCGAGCTCCTCACGCACTTCACGACGCAGTGCATCAGTGGGATTCTCGCCATAGTCGATATGTCCGCCTACGGCAGTGTCCCACTTCCCCGGTTGGATGTCCTTCCAGTCGGGACGCCGCTGCAAATACACTTGCCCCTGGGAGTTGAATACATGCAGATGAACTACGGGATGAAGCAGCTTGCTGCCACTATGACACTCGCCACGGGTGGCTGAACCAATCACCGCGCCCTCTTCATCCACTAAAGGAAATATCTCTTGTTTATTATCCATATTAATCAATATCTGAAAAAAATACGCCTAATGTGAAAATCGGGGGCAAAGATACTGAAAAATATCGAAACAACCAAATATTAATGAATAAAAAAGAGGTATCCTAATCATGCGTAGGAATGTAAACCGCTGAGAAGCATGTTAACTCCAAAACAGGTCATGAGGAGCACAAGGAAGGCATAGTAGTTGTAGTCGCTCATCTCAGCCTCAAAGCGATACCACGGATTGTCAAACTGGTTGGTGGCGGGACTGAGCAGGTTGTGCACTGCATCGGCAATGCCATCGTCTGTTCCATCAGCAAAATAAGGCGACAGGGTGTGGGGGCTAATTACTAATAATTGGGGATTATGCGTATGAAAAGACTAAAGAATATACCCAAAATATATCATAAAAAGGGTCCAGAAGCATGGGTGCCACTGCATGAGAATGACATTGCAACCATCCTGCGCAACTGTCTATAAGTTTATAAAGAAAATGTCTAACGATGCGCCCGACATCTCAAATCTTGTGAACGTGACAAACACGACCAACCCTCTGTATATCACTCATAACAATCCTAATCTCAAGAACACAAGAACCCACTCTGTGACAGGTATCTACAAAAACAAGTTTGGCAGAAGCACCCTGTTTAATGCCGGCCTCAACCTAAACATCTACGAGAACTCAGTGGCATGGGGATTTATATATGACAAGACCACCGGCAAGAAAGAGGTGACTCCAGATAATGTCAACGGCAACTGGAGCGGCAACATATCAGCCAACATTGACTTCCCGCTATGCAAGAGCGAGAAATGGCGAATGAAACACAATGCGGCTTACACAATAAAGCACTCAGTGGACCTAAACGGCACTGACGACGGATCTTCTTCAATAGTAAAAGCCACACGATACGTAGTGGATTCGCGATACGTAAGAAACGATATGGGAGTGACGTTCCGTCCTTCATCGAAATATGAGTTTGGAGCAAAAACCAGTCTCGTATATCAACACTCTACATCGCCACGCACAGATTTCACTACAATCGACGTATGCGACTTCAACTATGGCTGTACTGCGCAAGTGGAGCTGCCTCTAAACATGCAGCTATCTACCGACCTCACCATGTATTCTCGCAGAGGATATATTGAAGACTCGATGAACACCAACGAACTCGTATGGAACGCCCGATTGACAAAACGGATGATGAAGGGCAAACTCCTTATCCAGCTCGATGCCTTCGACATTCTTGGCAACCTGACCAACGTGCGTCGAACCATCAATGCACAAGGCAAAACCGAGACCTTCTATAACATCATCCCCTCATACTGTCTGCTGCATCTGACGTGGAGGTTAAAGTAAGACAAAAGAAAAAATGCAAGACCTTGCAACCAAACATGATTTCATCGCGTCAAATAAGCGAATATAAAATTTATCAATCATGAAAAGAGCAACATCAACTATCATTATCTTATTGGCAACAATATGCCAACTAAGAGCACAGAATCTTATTGGAAGAGTAACAGACGAGAATGGACAACCAATGGAGTTTGCCACAGTTTCACTCCGTTCCCTTCCCGACTCTTCCATCGTGGCAGGATGCATTACAGACGCAAAGGGACAGTTCAGTATTGAAAGAAAGAATGCGGGCGACTTCATACAGATTTCCTCCATAGGATATGGAACGAAGAACCTGCCAGTTTCTGCATTCACTACATCACAGACAATAAAGATGCAGATTGAAGCTAATTTGCTGAACGAAATAGTTGTAAGCAAAACTCTTCCGAAGACAAAGCTCCTTGGCGATGCTGTGGTAACTACCATCAAGGGGTCGATACTTGAACATGCGGGCAATTCGCTTGAGGTGCTTGCCAAAGTGCCTGGAATGATTACCAAGAATGGAAATCTGGAAGTGATTGGACGTGGAACACCTACTTATTATATAAATGGAAGAAAGGTGAGCGACGACTCTGAGCTCCGCAACCTTATGTCGGAAGACATCAAGTCGATAGACGTCGTAAGCAATCCCGGTGCCGAATATGGTGGCGAGGTGAGATGTGTAGTGCGCATCCGCACCGTAAAGCGACAGGGTGACGGCTTTAGCTATGCGCTTACGAGTCAGGCTCAGCAACACATATACGACAATCATGATTTCGACCCGTCATGGTCGGTTCTCGACCTCAACTATCGTACAGGCGGTTGGGATATCATTGGGAAACTTGTCTATTACAATCAGCACAGCTATCAGATAAGTGACCAAATGAGTGGTAACACATTCGTCAAGATGCCAGATGGAAGCGTAAAGCATAACCTGATGGAAGGTCCTTTCGCTTTCATTGGTCACAATAGCGGAATAAGCGGCGATCTCGGATTGAACTGGCAGATTAATGAGAACCATTCTCTTGGAATGAAGATGAACTATGGCGGAATGCTGTTTGGTAATCAAGATATCGTCTTTGAGGACAATGTATATGCAAACGACGAGCTGATTGACATTGTTCATTCCACATCCCATACCACCACACCTTCTTCTCACACCTTTACAGGCAATATCTACTACGATGGGAATATCAATAAACTGCATGTGAATTTCAATGCGGACTTCAGCAACTCGGGCTACAAAAAGGAAACTAACGTGAACGAAAACAGTCAGAACGACCCTGCATTCATTGAGAACTTATCCGATGGAGTAGCACGAATGGACGCAGGAAAACTTGTACTCTCCTACCCCATCTGGAAAGGAATGTTGAAGATTGGAACAGAGGAGACATACGTAAGCGCAAAGCAGGAATACAATTCTACCAAGACGGAGATTCCTTCGTCGAAAGCTAAGATTACCGAGAACAACATCTCTGGCTTTGCTGAATATGCCTTACCTTTCAAGTATGTGCAGGTGGTGGCCGGCATAAGATATGAGCATGTTAACTTCGAATACACCAATGAATGTAGTCCGAAGGATAATATCAGCAGGACACACAACAACTGGTTTCCATCGTTCAACGCCTCAACCAAGATTGGTCTTGTAGGTGTAAATCTTGGATATACCACAAAAATCAAGCGACCACGATATGACCAGCTAAGTACAGAGCTTCAGTACAACAACCGATTCTTGTATCAGACGGGCGACCCTACGCTTCTGAACGAGATACAGAACACCCTCTCGCTTAATGCCAACTGGCGATGGCTCACTCTTACTGGTGCATACGAGGTGGTTGACAACGCCATCTACCAACTCGGTTATCCGTATGATGATGATTGCACTGCTATGGTAAAGTATTCCAACGCAAAGGAGAGTGTCCGCAAACTCAACATCTATCTCAATGCATCACCAACTGTTGGCATATGGAATCCACGCTATACTGTAGGTATGGAGAAGCAGTACTTTGAGACAACCGTTATCGACCCGCGTGAATCAACAGGTACGCGTGTAGTCAAACGTAACGATCCTATGTTCTTTGTTCAGGCAAACAACTCATTCAAGTTGAAGCAGGGATGGCTGATTGATCTTGACTATCAATACACATCGCCCTTTGACTACGTGATGTACAAGTTTACCAAACCGAAACATAGTCTTAATCTTGCAATCAGCAAGTCGTTTCTCAAGCACGATGCACTCAACGTCCGTCTTGCATGGAATGACATCCTTAACAAGACAAAGGAACACGTATGCACCGACTATGGCAACTTCATCCACAACCAGAACAATGATTACTATTCTCCAAGCATCCAGCTTCGCCTCTCATATCGTTTCAATACGGCAAACAGCAAGTATAAAGGTACTGGAGCGGGAGCTGATGCAAAGAGCAGAATGTAGAAGACTTATTCTCAACACTTCATTTTTGTCCAATTAAGTATCCGCCAATCTCATCGATGAATTGTCTGTCAATGCCATTGGCTGCGGCAAAGTCAGGGAAATGACTCACGGCGTATTCTACATCATCAATGATAGAAGATGCATTTCTGATGCAGGAGTCGTCACCAAACCTGAGAATATCGTCACGGGTGATTTTCCTGTCTTTGCCGCATAACGTCAATTCATGGCGATGATACAGAGGCGAACCATGCAAATCTACCGTAAAGTTCAAGTCGTATGCAGGTGCAAAATGCCAATGTCCATCTCTTCCCATCAAGAATGAGAAGTTCTTGTTATGATCATCAACGTTTGCCGCAAAAACATTAAATGCGGCTATGCGGAAGATTCCCGTCAGCTCGTTGTCCGGTATTCTCAACAGACGGGCAGTCTTCATCAAGTCCTCATAACAATCTGCGTCAGGGGATAAGGCAGCAAGTGTCTGGATATGCAATTTGTCATTTCCAACCCTATCAAAACGCTCAGTGATAAAATGGCTATGCCCATCTATAGTAATCAGCCTTGATGGCATCATCTTTATTCCACACGCCAAAGCCATATCATAATAAGTCTTTTCCATTAGAGTATATGGAAAATGCCCGACTCTGTCAAATTTTAGAATAAAATACTTAAAATTGCCCTCAAGGTGGACTTGCCCGGATTTCACTGTGCCGTCATCCTCGTTGATGGCAATAATTGCCTTGGGCTGCATACCTCCTGCTGATGTGCCAACGAGATACAGACTCTGCATACTTGCACTATTCAGATTATCCACCGCCACTGACCTTTCGTTAAGAATATCATCCGCTATTTTATAAAGACAGGACAATTCCAAATCTACCGGAGCACCCCATTGGTCGAAACATGGTTCAAACTCCAGCGCCCCCATAGCACGCTTACCCATAAACGCCAATGCATCAACTGGAGTGAATTTCACGTCGGGCATATTTTCATACTGCCATCTTGAAATAAGACTTTCACCCCAGCGGTCAGGTAGCGAGTCTGCAAGAAATTCCGGCAACCCTTTATATATCTTCTGTTGTATGTTGCCCTTGTATATTCCACCTTGACGAAGATACGGTTTGCTGATAGATGCAGTCATTGGGGCAATGTCATATCCAGTTGACAGGAACGACGGCGAGAAGCTAAAAAACGCTCTTCTCTCCTTGTTGTCCCATACCAATCTTCCAACATCATACCCCCATAGTGTGATTTTCAAAACGTTATTCATACTCATCCCTTTCCTTAATGTTTGACTCTCTGCCTTTGCTTCCCCTTTAGTTTCTTTTGTATGTCCTCCATTTCAAATGGCGACAGGGGCAACTCGGGGAGCACTCCCTCGATTTGTTCTAAAATGCCAATAGCCCTCATTATCCTCAATAAGGATTCTAGGGTTACATTACGCAACTTTCCATTCTCGAAGTTTTTTACTGTGGCAATGCCCACACCCGCATTGTCAGCCAATTCCTGTTGTGTGAGATTGGCGGCAATGCGATAACGCTTGCAGTTACTTCCCATTCGTGAGATAATCTGCGCATTGGTTTCTCCATAAATCAAATTCATAGTGCAAAAGTATGAAATATAATCCGTAATACCAAATATTATGCGTTAAAATATCACAAATTATACGTTTCGTGATTAATTCAAATAATGTGCCACTTATATACGACAAAAGCCTGCCGTAATAATAATACGACAGGCTTTATCAATAAAACAATTACAATTGTTACTTCTTCAATTCCTCGGGAATCACTGGCATAGCACCATTCTGAGTGCAGACGTATGCACTTACATTAACACCTATGCGATGTGCCTCTGCTATGGGTTTGCCAGAGAGAACTGAGGCAACAAATGAACCAGTAAACGAGTCGCCGGCTCCAACTGTATCGGCTACCTCAACCTTCGGGGTTTCAAGATAAGACATAGCCCCCTTGGAGAATACATAGCTGCCGTTGACTCCGCAGGTCAACACGAGCATGTCGAGGTTATACTTGCCCAGGATGAGCCAGCACTTGTTCTCGAAGTCCATACCTGGATAACCGAACATCCGACCGAGGATAACCAACTCCTCGTCGTTGATCTTCATCACATTGGCACGCTGCAGTGACTCCTGGATAATCTCCTTCGAGTAGAAGTTCTGACGAAGGTTGATGTCGAAGATACGCATACAGTCCTTAGGGGTGGCGTCAAGGAAACGGTAGATCGTCTTGCGGGACACCTCATTGCGCTGGGCAAGTGAACCGAAGCATACTGCCTGGCACTGTTTGGCAAGAGACTCTATCTCGGGGGTAAACGGGATATTGTCCCAAGCAGAACCTTCCTTGATGTCGTAGGTGGCAACTCCTTCCGCGTCAAGACTAACCTGTACCTGCCCTGTAGGGAAGTCAACACGGGGCATGACTAGATTCAAACCGTTGGACTCCAAGGCGGCGATGGTCTCGTCACCAAGTGAGTCGTTGCCTACGGCACTCACTGCATAAGATTCAAAACCAAACTGGGACGCATGATAGGCGAAGTTGGCGGGAGCACCGCCAATCTTGCGGCCTTCGGGGAGGCAGTCCCAAAGTGCCTCGCCAAGACCTACGATTATTTTATTGTTCATAATATGTTATTTAGAAGATTTTATCCTTGATATATAAGTGAAGAGATACACGACTCCCAGTGCCATAACGGCAACTGCACCGGCCTGGCCCATGGCGTCGCTGGCAAAGCCCATGAACAACGGGAACACTGTGCCGCCGAACAGACCCATTATCATAAGGCCCGAAATCTCGTTCTGCCTGCTTTGGTCGGAAAGCAAGGCCTGGCTGAACACCAATGAGAATATGTTGGAGTTGCCGTAGCCTACAAGGGCTATCGCTACATACAACACGCTCTTGGATGTGCCGAAACCAAGACCCAGCATCGCAAGGGCCATCATCACGACACTGATGATGAAGAACAGGCGGTTGCTCAGGACACGGAGGAAGAACGAACCGGTGAGGCAGCCTATAGTACGGAATATGAAATACAACGAGGTGGCGAATGCGGCGTCGTTCAGAGTCATCTCGTGGCGCTCCATCAATATCTTCGGGGCGGTGGTGTTGGTACCCACGTCTATTCCAACATGGCACATGATGCCTATGAAGGAAAGAAGGACTATGGGGCGGGAGAGCAACTTAACACAGTCAACAAAGGAGGATGCCTTGCCCTCGGGCGCAGGCTCGTTGATAGGTGTGGAGGCTAGAAGAAGTGAGGCAAGGATGCCTATCACCATGTATATGGGGAAAAGGATACGCCAGCCCATGCCGAAACTCGGGATGGTGGCAAGCGCACCCCACATCGCGATATAAGGAGCCAGGAAAGAGGCGATCGCCTTGACAAACTGCCCGAAGGTCAGTGTAGAGGCAAGGTTGCCCTGGATTACTGAAGACACCAGGGGATTGAGGGATGTCTGCATTAAGGCGTTGCCGATGCCCAGAAGAGAGAAGGACACTAGCATGAGGGGGAAGTTCTCACCAAACAATGGCAACAGAAGTGATACAACTGTCACTATCAGGGAGAGAAGGACCGTCTTCTTGCGGCCTATGCGGTTCATCAACATTCCTGTAGGCACTGAGAATATCAGGAACCAAAAGAATACCAACGACGGTAGTACATTCGCTACGGAGTCGCTTAGTTGAAGGTCTTCTTTGACGTAGTTAGAGGCAATGCCGACCAAATCGACGAAACCCATGGCGAAGAAGCAAAGCATCACGGGTACGATTGCCATCTTATTTGTATTACTCATTAATATCTATATTATTTATATATCCAAATATTGTTTCATTTCTATTTTAAAATATTATCCTGAAAAACAATCTCTGTACCCAAAAAGACCAAATCATAAATAAATCTAATCAAAAACCGAAATAAATCTAACCAAAACCTAAATAAAACCTAAAATAAAACCTAAATCAATAACTAAAAACCTTACTAATATTGAGCTTATGCAAAAACAATCAACAAGACTCTCTTGTCTGTTTCTGTTTTCTGAGTGCAAAATTACAGTCATTTAATTATGTAGGCTTTAAAATATGTTGCAGAGACGAATAAAATTCGTTCAATGCAACATATTTCTGATATTTTGTATCAATTTTGGGTCTTAATCTTATATATTGCAGCCTTCGCCTTGCCTTTCACTATGATTTTGTCATAAGGAGTGCTCGGGAAAACAAGGTTGGTCATGCACATCTTTCCGTCGCCATCGAAGGCCTCAACACTGCAACGGTCAACGAAAATGCGAAGCTGACGCACCTTGCCATAGGTGGGAGAAGACGTCACAACGGGGAAAGCGTCGCTGAATGAGATATTGCCACTGCGGCGACGGTCCATGTCGAATGTCTCTTCCTCGTCGTCGTAGGTCATCACTACCCTCTCGCCCTTGGCATTGCGCAAGATGATCTGGGCGTCACCCTTGACGGTAACGACAATCTCGCAAGCCTCGGTGGGCTGGCTCACACGGGCACCACGCGCTGCCAACATCTCCTTGGCTGGTGTGATGCTGCAATAGGTCTCACCATTATATTCAAAGAGTCCAAGATCACGTACAATAGAATTGGCTGAGCGGAACTGTTTTGTAGGAACCTGATTGGCGTACTGCCAGTTGCTCATCCATGCAATAGCACAACGACGACCGTCTGGAGCATTGTCAAAAGTTACAGTGGCATAGTGGTCTTTACCGTAATCCATCCACTTTGTCTCAGAGGGGTCGTCCTCGCAGGTAAACTTATGTCCATCAAACTGACCGATGAAATACTGGGTGGCAGAACCACCGAAAGGACCACCGGGGTTGATGTTGCAGATAAGCATCCACTTATCCTTGTTTGTTCCCTTCACATTCATCTTCATAAGGTCGGGACACTCCCATACACCACCATGATTACCATATTCAGCACCGAAATCACTCTCGTGTTTCCACTCCTTAAGGTCCTTAGACGAATAGATGCTCATCTGCTGACCAGCTGCAAGAATCATATTCCAGAATCCAGCTTCTGCATTCCAGAAGACGTGCGGATCACGGAAATCAGGCACATTGGAAGTGATGATGGGGTTATCGGCATATTTTGTGAAGGTCTTGCCACCATCGGTGCTATATGCCAACGACTGAGTCTGGCGTGCGCCGGCAGTAGTGTAGAGGGCAACAATAGCATCCTTGCCGAAACCAGCGGTATTGTTTTTGTCAACAACACAACATCCGCTGAACATCATACCCAAGGCATCGGGTTCCAAAGCTGTAGGTTCTGCTTTCCAATTTATGAGGTCGGTGCTTGTGGAATGTCCCCATGAGAGATTTTCCCACTGCGAACCATAAGGATTATACTGGTAGCAGAGATGCCAAACACCATCCTTGTAGAACATTCCGTTGGGGTCGTTCATCCATCCATACTGCGGAGTGTGATGATAGAGAGGACGATGCTTCTCCACATTCTTAGTGTCAAATGTATCGGAATATGTCATGCGTTTCCAGCAGGTAAAGTCATTTATGGCTCCTGTAGAGCGCATGTTTCCGTTGAAGGTGATGTCAAAGAGTTCACCCTCACCAATCTCATAAGGCACGAAATAATCGACATTGTTAACAGCAAGACGGCAATTGATTGTCTTTACCAATTGATTATTGCGCACCACCCTGATGTGTGCATGTTCTTCTTTCTCTTCAACAGGCAACAGGAGATATTTCTTACCCTGTTCCAACTTGATCATAGCATGTCTTTCGCCAAGGATTTTTTTAGCCACCTGGGCTTGTGTGCCAAGCGCCAGCATAAAAGCGCCTAAGCAAGCCATTGTTTTAATTATCTTCATATTGTTATTCAATTAAGGTATTTATAAATATAATGGTAATTTATTTCCACACACGACGCAGGTTTCTCACCTTTGCCTCATAATTGGCACCACTTACTGAAAGTGTGTTATATAATGCCTGTGGGAATACGAGATTTGTTATTGAGGTAAGTCCGTCGGAAGCAATCAACTCAACTGATGACTGATCTACATAGAAGTCAAGAGAGAGTTTGTTGCCTGTGGCATTCAACGGAGCATTCATAGTCGGGATGGAGAATGTCGGGGCAAATGATGCAACACCAGTAGAAGCATTTCTATGTACAGAAAGCGACTGGGTAGATACATTTACATCGATAGAATACTTTTCGCCTTGCGCGTTACCCAATGTGATAGTTCTGTTGGCACTAAGGTCCATTTCGAGATGAAGTTGGTAGGCATCCTTTGCGTCAAACGACGATGTCACATCATTCCAATCATCAGCAATATCGCTGATTTCACTTATCACAGGGCATGCAAGATGCGGAGTGCCATTATGCTCCACGAGTTTCAGTTCGCGAGGCAAAGACATTGCCGATCTCCATGGGTCGCAAGGTACACGATCGGCATATTGCCAGTTATTCATCCAACTAATCAGAAGATGTCTGTCACCAGTGTTATTCCATGTAACACCGGCATAGAAATCCATACCATAATCCAACCAAAGCGGATAGTTCAAATTATCAGGTGTGAACTTCTTTCCGTCGAAGTCACCTACGAAATACATCATTCCAGAACCGATTACAGGACCACAGGGATTTACACTGATGAGCATCACCCACTTGCGCTGTCCATTGTAGTCAAACGGAATGAGGTCGGGACATTCCCACTGGAAGCTGGGACGTCCGTCAAGTTCTACAAGGAACTCACTCTCCTTAGTCCAGTTCTTCAAATCGGAAGAACTCCAGATTTCCATACCTTTCTTCCAACCCTTGGCAAGTGACATTATCCATTTCTTGCTTTCCTCATGCCAGAACACCTTCGGGTCGCGGAGGTTGTCGTCATTGTTCTTGATTACAGGATTGCCTTCATACGTGGTGAATGTCTTTCCACCATCCTTGCTATAGGCAATAGACTGCTGCTGGGCAGCATCGGCAGAGGTATAAATGGCAACAAGGGTATTAGCACCAAAGCCTGCAGTGTTGTCCTTGTCACATACGGCAGAACCGGAGAAAATCATACCAAGAGCATCTGGCTGGAGAACTACTGGCTGCTCTTCCCAATGAAGCATGTCGGTGGAAGTGGCATGTCCCCAGCTGAGGTTGCCCCAACCATTGCCCTGAGGGTTATACTGATAATAGAGATGATACGTGCCATCTATATATATCATTCCGTTGGGATCGTTAATCCAGTTTTTGGCTGGGGTGTAATGTATCTGCGGACGATATTTTTCGTTGCGGCTGCTGGTTACTTCTTCACCAGGTTCTTCTGGTGTTGGCTCTTCCGTTTGAGGATTGTCAATAATCGGATTGTAATCCTGCTGGAAGTCATCGTCAGAACATCCGGTGAAGGTAGCCGCCATTGCAGCGGCTACCAACATTATGATGCTTTTACGTATCTTCATACAATTATCTGGTCTTTAGATATTCAAGTGAGTTCTTTGCTAAAGTGAGGACATTGTCCTGATAGATGTTGTTCTTTGGATGAGCACTCTTGTCGGGTGTGCCATCCAGATTCTTCATTGAGAACTCGCAACCACCGTTACCAATGCAGAGCAATGTGCCCTTGAAATCGGTGTTGCCCTGCTGAGCTTCCCAAACATTCATCTGAGATACCCAGTCAATCTGTGAATCCCATGTTCCGAGAGGATAGATACCATAGGTCTGTGTGAGCTGTGTATAGCAAGCTTCCTCTTGATTGCCAATACCGGTGTAAAGCGACGGGAGATTGAAGTAGAGACAGTTATGGTCTTCTGTCCAGCCTGGACCCTTGAAAGCAATGAGCTTGGTACGGTCGTTGCTTGTCACCTCAAGACCCTTGTAGATGGGATGACCAGAGTGGTCCTTGGTGAAGCGGCTGCCCGGATGAAGCTGTACTGCCATACTCCATACATCGTTGTTGATAACACCTTCGCCAAATCCGAATACATGGTCGTTGCCCTTCATATCGTCGAGGTTGATACGTCCGAGATAGCCGGCATATACAGTGGCGTGACTCCAAAGCAGCAAGCTTCCGCCGTTCTTGTACCATTCGGTGATTACGGGAGTTGCACCATTTACCACATCAGGCATAGCCCAAACGTCGCCCTCACTAACTCCTTCAAGGTCGCGCAACCAGAACAGTACGCGGAAAGGCTCAACATCATCAGCCGACTTGATAGAAGAGAACGGAAGGAACTGTGCTGATGGATATGTCTCATGCAACCAAAGCCATGCAGAAGCCTCGTCGTCATCACCTTTCTCAATGAGTTCCTCAGGAGTGTCGTAAACACTGAGGAAACCGATGGCAGTCTTGCCGATTCTCAGCGAGGCGGTTGATGCGAGAGATGTACCTTTTTCATTAACAGCCACGAGTGTTACTGTCCAAGTGTCGCCTGTAACCACATTATGAATGGTGTACATGGTGTTGTTGGCAGAGAGTGTTTCAGATATTGTCTGCTTGCCATTGGTAGCGGTAAACTGGACGCTTGAGGCATCGGCAGGCTTATTCCATTCCACTACCGCGTCGTAGCCTCCGGCCTTATCCACCTGGCGCATCTGTATGCCCGAGATACTTGAGGCTCCCTCACGGGTATAGGTCTTCACCACACCCTTAGAGAAGTTTGTACCGTCGGTAAACTTGAATACATATTCGTATGATTCATTGGTCGGGATGTTCTTGTGAGCATAGCTTGTGCCGCTTACGGTCTCCGAAGAAGCAAGAGTTCCATCGCGATAAACGGTAACGTTCATCGAAAGGTCGGCCGACTGCTGGGGCCACGACCATACATAGTCGTCGCCCTGAAGCTGTCCGTTAATATTTGCTGCGTCAGGTGTAGCAACAATCATCGCACTGCGATCGAAGTCGTTGTCCTGGCATGATGTTATGACACATGCAATAAGTGTCATTAATATTATCGATAACTTTTTCATAAGTATTGCTCTTTTGTTGAATTAATAACCTTTGTTCTGAGAATAGAGTCCCGGAACATAATACAACTGGTTGTAAGGCACGGGATAGAACTCGTTCTTGCCTGGAGTATAGTGGGCATCCTTGAGATACTGTGCGTAGGTCTGTCCGTCGTAAACGTCGTTCTTCTCAGTCTCGAAGTATGCGTTCAGAGTCTTTGAGGCGATACCCCAGCGACGAAGGTCGAAGTAGCGGCCGTTCTCCATAGCCAACTCAAGGCGGCGCTCCCACTGCAGACACTTGCGTGCTGTCTCCTTATCCTTGAAATATGTGTCGGGATAGAGAGCGATTTCGCACTGGTCGGCAGCATATTGTATGTGCTTTGCCACTGAGTTCTTGGCACGTTGGCGGATGTCGTTGATGATAGTGCGAGCCTCTGCGAGTTGTCCAGTCTCGATAAGAGCCTCGGCACGCATCAGCATCACGTCAGAATAACGGAAGACATAGTCGTTCATATCAAAAGCCTGCCATGGGCTATTGTAAGTCTCACCCTTTGAACGCTGCGGAACTTCCTTCAATGAGGTATAGTAGCCATAGGTATTCGGTGTACGTGAGTTGTCCTTAGTAAGGGTGTAAGACTCCTCATACTTATAGGGGAATGTAGGCATACCAACTGTGTGGAAGAGGCGCGGATCCCACTTCTGTGCTGTAGGAACACCATTTATAGGATAGTCGATAGTCTTGTCGAAGTTATCGAAATCAGGCAGACCGTCCTTTGTCTTAAATGCGCTTACGAGGTTCTGAGAAGGTTTGTGGAAGTCCCATCCGCATGACCATATACCCCAGCAACCGTTGAGCATGTTGCTCCAGTTGGCACGTCCGAAGGTGGTGTTGTCATCCTTATAGTCGGAGCACTGTACTGCAAAGATGCTTTCCTTAGAGTTTTTGTACTCAGGCAGGAAGATGTCACCGAAGTCCTCAAGATAACCATACTTTGACGATTTCACAACATCGGTATATTCCACCACCTTATTCATATAATCCTGGTTAATGTGGCTTACACCGTTGGTTGCCTCATAACCGTCACCCCAAGCGAGAGTGAGGTAGCACTTTGCGAGATAACTTGCAGCAGCAATCTTGTTGACACGTCCTCCATCCTGCTGCTCTGCGGGAAGAACGTCGTAGGCAACCTTGAAGTCATCGATAACCTTCTGGAAGAGCTGCTCATAAGTAAACTCGTCGTTGCGGGTCTGCTCCTGTGCATTGTTCTTATACACTTCCTCGTCGATCCAAGGAATCTGACGGAACATTGTCAAAAGCTTGAAATAGAAGTGAGCACGCAAGAAACGGACCTCAGCATCTCGCTGCTTTGCAGTCTCGGCACCAAGTTTGTCCTCACCATATTCAGCTACAGAAACAAGTGCACGGTTACAGCGTGAGATGGCGCAGTAAAGACGATACCAGAGTTCGTCAAACTCACCTGGAGTGGATGTCAGTGTTGACCATATCTCCATGGGATGATAGCCTGTGTCGGTCGTTCCCGAACCACCCTTGAGACAGTCGTCACTTGCCACATCACCGTATGGCCAGAGGTTGAACGGATAGGTGTACCAGCAGTCACCGAGCATTGAATAGGCTGCAGTGACCATCTTGTCGGGATTCTCCATAGCGAGCTGCTCATCGATAACTCCCTCGGGCTCTACCTCGATAAAGCTGTCGCATGATGTGACAGAGAATAATGATACTGCCACAAGTATATATTGGAATATCTTTTTCATTGCTTAAAATTATTATATGTTATTAGAAACCAAGCTGAAGACCGAATGACACTGATGTGGCATGTGGATATGCCCAATTGGGGTTCTCAGGGTCAGAAACTGTAAATCCATCAGACTTGAGAGTGAAGATGTTCTGTCCGGATACATAGAAACGTGCGCTTGTCATATTGACTTTCTTAAGCAGACTCGACGGCATGTTATAACCAATCTGCAGTGAGCGCAACTTCAACCATGAACCATGCTCAACATAATATGTAGAGGCACGACCTTCATCACCGGTATTGTTGGTGGTAAGAGCTGGGATAGTGGAAGAGGTATTGTCCTGTGTCCATGCCTGAAGCATACGGTTACCCTTGTTGCTACCTGCATCGGTGATACTGTAGAAGTCGGTCTGGAACTTCTGGTTGTTATAGATGTCAACACCGCAAACACCCTGGAAGAACATTGAGAGGTCGAAATCCTTGTAGTTGAGTGATACATTCAGACCCCAAGAGAAATCTGGCACCGGATTGAAGATCCAAGTCTGGTCGTCGGCATTGATACGTCCGTCACCATTGAGGTCGGCATACTTCAGACCTCCGACGCGTGCGTTCTCCTGACCGCATGCAAGCACTTCCTCACGGTTCTGATAGAGTCCGTCAACAACATATCCTACGATTGAACCATAAGGCACCTTTGCCTGAACGAGGTTCTCTGTGGTGGTGTGTGCGTAAGAACCGGTTGTGGTCTCGGGCAGATAAGTCACGCGGTTACGGAAGAAATCGAGGTTTCCGCTGATGTTATAACCGAGTCCGTATGATGTAGTATGGCGATAACCAACGGTGAACTCCATACCCCAGTTCTGCAATGAAGGACCATTGCTCCAAGAAGCACCACCTTCACCGAGCGAAGCGAGATAAGCCGGCTGGATAAGCATATCCTTAACCTTCTTGAGATAGATATCAGCAGTACCATAGAGTTCGTTGCGGAACAATGCGAAGTCGATACCGGCGTTATACTGGATTGTTGTCTCCCACTTCAGGTTTGGATTCTCGGTCTGGATGGCACGGAATCCTGAAGGGAAGATACCAGAGCCCTGAAGATAGAGGTCGTATGCGGTAGAAGTGACGCGGTCGTTGCCATAGTCGGCAATATAAAGACCATAACGTGCATTGTTGGATATGGCCTGGTTACCTGTTTCACCCCAAGAGAGACGTATCTTCAAGTCATCGAGCCATTCCTTGTTCAGGTTCTGAGAAAGACGATAACCGAGAGTTGCAGCGGGGAATGTACCATAGCGATTATTGCGTCCGAAGCGTGAACTACCGTCACGACGTATCGTGAACGAAGCCAGAATAAGGTCTTTCCAATTGTAGTCGGCCTTACCAAAGAAAGACACAAGATTATATCCGCTGGCAATACCTGTTGCGCGTTCAGTACCGGTGGCTGCGTCTGGCCACATATATTTATATGTCTCAAGATCGAAGAGCTCAGCATAAGAAGAGAACTCGTCACGACCCTGATGGTGCATTTCCATACCGAGGAGCACACCAAAATGATGGTCATTCCACAATGTGAAGTTATAGTTGGCGGTATTTGACCATGTCCACTTCATGTCGTTTGCCTCACTGAGAGTGGTGCTTGGAGTTGAGTTGTTAACCACATCTGAGTGGAAGGTGTAATTTACTGAGTGGATGAATCCCTGGTCATAGTCGATACCGAAATTTGAGCGCAATACGAGTCCTTCGATTGGTTTGATGTCGATATAGGCATTTCCGAACACACGCCATACCTTCAGTCTGTTGTCGCGGTTGTGATAGAGTTCGCGCAGAGGGTTCTGACGGTCGCTCATACCACCCACCGGACCAGCGAATGTCACATTGTCTTCCTCATATACAGGCACTGTAGGCGACATCTTGAGTGCATTCTCCATTGGGAAGCTGTTCACCTGGTTGGTATAGCTGATGGTCAGGTTCTCACCGATAGTGACAAGCTTATTGATATTATAGCTTGTGTTCACACGTCCTGAAAAGTTTTCGAAGTCGGTATATCTCAAGATACCATTATTCTTCTTGTAACCCAAGGACATAAGGGCAGAATACTTGTCGGTAGCATTGGAGATAGACAAATCGTAGGTCTGCGAGAAACCAGTGCGAGAGATAGCATCGAGCCAGTCGGTATCGCTGAAACGCATGGTCTTCTTGGAGTTGATATATCCATCATACAGACCATTCACGGTATAGTTGTTATACTGACCAGTCTTAGGGTCGTATGCCTTGATACCTATACCTTGTGTAGCATTGAGGTTAAGACCGTAGTTGCTTGCGTAAGCCACAGGGTCAAGACCATCATTTAAAGCGGCCTGAGCCATTGCAGTTGCATATTCTGCAGAATTACACAGGTCCATTGTTGACTGAGATGTATAGAACTGTGCAGTGAGATTTGCAGAGAAGTCGATCTTCACCTTTTCGCCCTTCTTTCCCTTGCGCGTAGTAATAATGATAACACCATTGGCAGCGCGCGAACCATAGATAGAAGCCGAGGCGGCATCCTTCAACACCTGCATACTCTCGATGTCGTTCATGTTTAAAGAGTTGAGGGTGGCTGTTGTGGGCACTCCGTCAATAACAAAGAGAGGGTCCTGTGAAGAGTTGAACGAACCGATACCACGTATTCTCACAGTACCAGATCCTGAAGGCGAACCATCGGTGGTAACGGTCATACCAGCCACCTTTCCCTGCAATGCCCTCATCGGGTCGCTGTCGGAAGAAGTCTTGAGGTCCTTAGTCTGCACAACAGCCACCGAACCTGTAAGGTCGGCCTTACGCTGTGTGGTGTAACCGGTCACCACAACTTCCTGAAGACTCTGGGCATCCTCCTTGAGGATAATCTTCATACCTTTGCTTCCTGGAAGCTCTTCTGTAATGAATCCGATGTAGGTCACTACAATCTTTGCTCCGCTTGCTGTGGTTAATTTAAAGTTTCCGTCGAAATCGGTGATTGTACCGTTCGTCGTACCTTTCTCCATGATTGTGGCGCCGATGATGGTCTCACCTGTCTGATCGACCACCGTTCCGCTGACCTCAACCTTCTGCGCGTACAT
>JALFCW010000133.1 GCA_022771625.1 Prevotella sp. | reverse complement strand
CTTTTCCTCTACTGATGGATAGAGGTCTTCGCCGCCGAACGTTTGGTATATCTGTCCAATGCTGCTTTTGAAGGAATCATCTTTCTCATTGGCAAACCATTGGCTGCCACCGAACTTCACTTTCAGGGCGTTGATGGCATCCATGGCATTCTCTAATCATGTCAAGATTATAATAATCAATATTTTGCATTTGATTATATCCCTCTTTCCTGCCATATTTCTTGGGTGTCGCAAATTTTGCGACTACCGGCTCACCTTCCAGTTCCTCCCTCAATGCATTGTTGATATGTTTTGCTATTGTCTTGTAATCTCTACCATAAAGTTGAGCTATTTGCTCTCGATTAAGCCACACGGTATCTTTCTCCAACTTCACTTCAAGCTGGGTATTGCCATCTTCCGTAGTAAAGAGTACAATGGATGAGCCGTTATTCGCAATAATTCTATTCTCTTTCATACCAGTTCTTCTTTATTGTATTTATTCCACATCCTAATTATCTTCCCTGCAATCTCCCTTACGGAGCCAGAGTGGTTCGAGTACTTCTACATCCTCTCCATTCCACAATATCTCCTGCTGGAAATCGAAGGCGGGACGAAGAGGTCAACATTGTCCATCCATCAGCGGTTGAGTTCCTCAAATGTTATCTTCCGTGCCTTGTAGATTGTATTCACTATCCACACAAGCTTGTTGGTTTGATTCAGTGCCATATATGCATAATTCCATTTGATTGATAAAAACGAATTTGCTGCAAAATTATGGAAATGGTATGCCATTTACGTTCACACCTCGCAAAAAATTAGGTGTAGTTGCGTCATGGCATTATAATGAGTAAAGAAATCGGGCATACCGATAGTGGAATGCCCGATTAATTATTTCATTGATGATAAATCAATATTAGAGATTCAGTGACTTCTTGATGGCCTCGATACGCTCGTCGGCTGCCTTGAGGCAACGGTCGTAGTCGGCTGCAGTCTTCATGCTGTCGTCCTTAACCTCGATGTAGAACTTGATCTTAGGCTCTGTTCCAGAAGGACGCACACTGATCTTGGTGCCATCAGCACAGAACCACTGCAGCACGTTGCTTGTAGCTGGCATGTCGAGTTTCTTTGTGCCCTCGGCTGTTGTAACCTCGAGAGTCTGGAAATCCTTCCATACGGAGATAGGACTGCCTGCAAGGTCCTTGGGAGGATTGGCACGGAAGTCGGCCATCATCTTCTTGATTTCGTCAGCACCAGTCTTACCTGGTTTGGTGACATTCACTGTGAACTCGCGAGAGAATCCGTAGTCAACATAGATGTCCATCAACAGGTCGTAGAGAGTGCGTCCGTTGTCCTTTGCCCATGCTGCAATCTCGCAGATAAGGCAGATAGAAGCGGGAGCGTCCTTGTCGCGCACCTTGTCGTAAGGCAGATAGCCGAATGACTCCTCACCACCACCGATATACTTCTGCTTGCCCTCAGAGATGGCAATCTCGCGTGCAATCCACTTGAAACCAGTGTAGCAGTCACGGATCTCAACACCATTGCGCTGAGCAATCTTGGCGATAACCTCAGTGGTAACGATAGTCTTCACCATGAAGTCGGAAGGATTGAGCTTGCCGAGTTTCTTCTTGTTCTCGATGATATAGTAAGAGAGCATCATTGCGGTCTGGTTACCATTGATGATAATCCACTCGCCCTTGTTGTCGCGACATACGATGGCCAGACGGTCGGCATCGGGGTCGGAAGCAATCACGAGGTCGGCATTGAGCTTTGTACCGAGCTTCATACCCAGTGTCATTGCCTCTGCATTCTCGGGGTTGGGTGATACAACTGTGGGGAAGTTGCCATCGATAACCATCTGCTCGGGAACAACGTTGATGTTCTGGAATCCCCATGAACGGAGACAAAGAGGAACAATCACGCGACCAGTTCCGTGCATTGGTGAATATACGATGTTGAGGTCTTTCTGACGGTTGATAACATCCTGGTCAACCATTGCCTCCTTAACGGCAGCAACATAATCCCAATCCATCTCACCACCGATGATTGTGATGAGTTCGGGATTGCCCTCAAACTTCACGTCGTCGATAGTAACCTTGTTTACCTCGGCAATGATGCCAGTGTCATGTGGAGCAAGCACCTGTGCACCATCTGCCCAATAAGCCTTGTATCCGTTATACTCGCGGGGGTTGTGACTTGCAGTAACGTTAACACCAGCCTGACAACCCAACTGACGTATTGCGAACGAAATTTCTGGTGTAGGACGGAGGCTCTCAAACAAGTATGCCTTGATACCATTGGCAGAGAAGATGTCGGCAACAGTCTCGGCAAACATGCGACCGTTGTTGCGGCAGTCGTGACCCACTACCACAGCCAGATCCTTCTTGCCAGGGAATGCCTTCAACAGATAGTTGGCAAAACCCTGTGTAGCCATACCTACAATATACTTGTTCATACGGTTTGTACCGACACCCATAATGCCTCTCAAACCGCCAGTACCGAATTCGAGGTTCTGATAGAACGCATCGATAAGCTCGGTCTTGTCCTCGTTAGCGAGCATCTGCTCCACTGCCTTACGTGTTTCCTCGTCAAAAGCTGGTGACAACCACTGTTTTGCAGTAGCTTCACACTGTGCAATTAGTTGTGCGTTATTTTCCATAATCTTTAAGTTTTTATAAATTATTAGTTGTTAATTATTTTATCAATCTCATCAAATTGTTTACCCATATTCAGGTTGAGATAAATACGATAGAGAGCCGGGGCCCACTTGTTTTTCTCATCCGGTGCCAATGCACGAAACTTTTCCATGTATGGCAACGCCTCCCGATATAAGGCTGTTATTTGTTTTTTATTTTTTCTTATATCCTTCTCAAGCACAACAGTTTTGTTGAGCAATGCCGTCCCAAGATTATAGTAGGGCAAGGGCAAGGTGTCGTTAATATGTATGATTCTCTCCGAGACCCTTATACATTCATCAGACTTGCCAATATTCAGCAGTACAATGGATTTTGCGAATAGGAACAGGACATTTGTCGAGTCGGTTTGCAATGCCTCATTAGCTGTCTGCAATGCACTCTCATAGTCCTTTTTCTCATTATAATAATCCATCAGTTGCGGGAAGAAGTATCTAAACTCCGGATACGCCTTAAAACCTCGTTTAAGCGTAGTGAGATAATTTTCTATATCATTTAGTTGCAAATATGCTTCAGCCCTATATCTTAGGGTGAATTTCAACTTTGCCGAATCACGTTCTGCCATGTCGGTATATTTCATAACCTTCTCAGGCGATTTCATCATATATCCACAGTAGCTTGCCCAATATGCAGCCTCTGCGAGTCGTCCGTCCCTCTCGGCATAGCGGAAACGGTCGAACATTGGGAGACTCGCCGTACTGATATAGCAGTCGAACAAGTCATATCCACGGTCATATTGACCTTTGCGAACGAAAAACGATCCTCCATAATAAAGGTTGGGTCGATAATTGTTCAATATCTCCGAATACTTCTTTCTTTGTGATGTATCTACTGAATCCAGTCGCGCAATAATGTCGAACATTTCCTTTGCGTAACCGAACAGCATTGCCGTGTCGAAATTCTGCTTTAAATACAGTTTTTCGTTACCTGCGGCATATTGTCTCTCCACAGCATCAAACCATGTGGAGTA
>JALFCW010000099.1 GCA_022771625.1 Prevotella sp. | reverse complement strand
ATGTCTTGTTACGATTTACGCTTGTTTTGATTTGCAACACTAAGATAAGTGAAAAATCTGACATGGCAAAATCCTGAGCAACTTTTTGTTGCTCAGGAACTTATAAATAAAGTTAAATCAAAGTGTTGCGGAATTAAGGATGTATTAACTTTGACGAGGAACTACTTGTGATATTCTTCTCAATACTCAATTACATTAATGAAACTTACGGTTTCACCGCAGAAATCAATCTCAACTTCCCACTAATTCCTAAGTATCAGTTTGAGAATATGTTAAAGGGCAACGGCAAAATACGCCTTTGTCAGATTAAGTATAAGTATTTCTCAGACAAAGCCCTGCAATTATGGGAACTATGCTATGCATTCTTTGACAGGGCACACAAGGTGAACATGTCTCCTGAAATACAGGACTATCTGTTGGCTAAAAACTTCAACATCGTATTCGAAGATATCATTGACGAACTCATCGGCGACCATAATATCCCTGCCGGACTTAAGGAACAGGACGACGGGAAACTAGTTGACCATATGTACACTTACAAGGGGCTTACGACATACGAGGAAGACAAACCGATTTACTACATCGGTGACTCGAAGTATTACAAGCGTGGTACCAAGATTGGCAAGGAATCTGTTTATAAGCAGTTTACGTATGCAAGAAATGTAATTCAATGGAACTTGAACCTGTTTATGAATGACGACACGGATGACTCAATACTGCAATATGACAAAAAGAATTTTGGCAATGTTCCTAAACTGAGGGATGATGTGACTGAGGGATATAACGTAATCCCCAACTTCTTTATTAGCGCAAAGCTTGATGACAATCTGAGTTATCAAGACAGAATTGAGATTACTGACAAACAGAACACTCATTTTACAAATAGCCAGTTTAAGAACAGGCTATTTGACAGGGACACTCTGCTTGTATGCCACTATGACGTAAATTTCCTTTACGTAGTTTTCTTATATGCACGAAACAACACCTTACAAAAACAAGCTTGGAAAAGTAAGGTGAGAAAGATGTTTCGTGAGGAAATACAGAAGATGCTTAGTTCACAGTATAACTTTTATGCTATGCAGGCTCATCCCAACGAGGATGCCAAAAAGTATCTACAGGAACATTTTCAACAGACTCTTGGCAAGGTGTTCACACCTTTCAATAACAATCAAATATTCTCATTGGCTCTTGACAAAGATGACCCAGAGGGGAACAATGAAGAACTGCTGACAGAACTTAGGAAGCATTTTTTCATTATTGATAATTCTATCGGGAATAACCCTGAGGGCGATATAGCAAAGGTTGTAGAGAAAGAAAAGATTAAGTATATATATAGCGAGACAGAAGCCGACTCTCTAGTTTTGGTGGGATGTATCAGAAGTGATGCACAACGACTTTGGATTATGAATGAGGGCAAATACAACATTCGTCTGAACAATGGGAAAAAGATTGACGGTGCAATCACTCCTGACAGAGCTTTTATGAACGTAAATCATCTATTGCTATATCAAGAAGAGGATATGAGCATTGCTCACTATTATGACATTGCAAAAGAGAATAGTGCGCCTCAATTTGCTGGATTGAGCTTGCTGAAGTCTTATCGTTATCCATTTAATGTAAAGATGACTCCACAACCAACATTTATGAAGAGAGTAGAGGACAAATACAAAGACAGAATGTATCTTATGTATGAAATAAATACTACTGCTATTCCTTTTCAAAATGGAATTCAAATAGACCTTCGGCGACTATTGGAAGCATTTAATGACGAAGGAACACCTATTGGTACTCCCTTTGTTATTCCTTTCAAGGGTTTGATGAAGTTTATGGTTTAGTCATTGTTCATATCTTTGGAAGGCTAACTGGACATATGGAATGTCGCATTAAATGTCGCATTAAATACTAAGTATTTATCAGATAAAATTGAGGTTTCCAGAAAAACCATCCCAAAAAGTGATGAATCATAGGGACAGGTTCATCAACACAAAGAATGCCCCATAGACAATCATCAAACTGTTAAAAATACGAATAATTCTCACTATTATTTGTGTATATGAGAAAAAACACGTATCTTTGCGGCGCAAATGCTAATATAATATCAAGATTATGAACGTAATAATGCCATTAGAGAACATATATAATATGTTATCATCATTGAGTGTTGGAAACAAAAAATGGTTAGCTGACCATTTGTATGCCGACATAAAACAAAGTCAAGATACCAGAACAAAAGAGCAGTTGGCTTTGGATATGGAGACATCGTTGCTTGAGGCTAAAGCATTCAAGGATGGAGAGAAAGTATTGAAATCAGTTGATGCACTTATTGATGAATTGTAAAACACTAACTGATACTGAGATTAAACGTCTTCTTAAGCGTTGTGGGATTAACTAATACAAAGCTTCTATGTCATCCCAACAATGATTCTCCTGTTTTTTAACATTTGAAGAATTTGGGGATAATCCAGTGGTTGTTTCGTATAATCCATTATATATATAGCAAAAGTTCCGCCCTGGTACGCATTAGAAAGAGGCGTGGCGGAATTTATTACTGCAAAAGTAAGACATTTATTTGGATTGTGCAAGGTTTTTGGAAGAAAAGTGATAATTTGACAGGTTATTTAACAATTGTTAGAAATTTGATGGATACTGAAAAAACGCCAACCATTCCCATTAAAGCATTACGCGAAGATTTGACTAACACCATATGTCACAAACTTTTGGACGCTCCAAGCGGGAATGAGGTGATTTCCGTAGAACCCTATCATTGCCGATGCCTTGTATATGACAGCTTTCTTGGAGAGTTGGGGAACTGGGGTGAGTCGTATGGTTGAGGCATGCAAAGCTGTTGGACTGCCAGAACCGGAATATGGTATTGACGGGGGATTTGTATGGATTACATTTAAGCGTCCAAACTCTGTTACTAACTCTGACACTAACCCTAACACCAACCCTAACACCAACCCTAACACTAAGCCATCAGTAAACCACGATTAGCCTATACCTTTATTGGTAGGTGCTGAAAATAGAGACAATGTCCTAGAGAAATGAATCACAGGAACAAGTTTATCGACCCGAAAGAGTGAACCAAGATACCAGTCCCTATTATTCTCTGAATATGGAAGACTAAAGCGAATACATCATACATTCCGTTCTATGGATAGTTTTTCTTTGCAGAGTAAATCCAATATTCACATAACATCCTTTGTTTCAGATACTTTTTCTTTGCAAAGTAAATCCAATCCATCGATGTATTCTTTTGTCAGACTATGAAATTATGTGAATCATCATAGAAGAACCGTAAGCCATCAGTAAACCACTTATTGTGAGGATACTTTTAAAATTTAGGAGGATTCTCCAAGATTCTTGGAGTCAGTTCTGGAAATTTGGAAGATTCTTCGGCAGCAACATGGTTGCCGCGGGCGAGACACCCACGCTCCCAGAGGCATCCGCAAAGGTTTTTTAGACCACAGATTAACACAGATTGTCACAGATTAAGAGCCAAGGCTCTCAATGAATCACCAAGGAATCACAGGTACAGGTTAACTTCAGTTTATCAACCCGAAAGAGTGAAATAAGATACCTGTCCCTGTGACACATTTCCAGACTTAGTTAAGCGTAAAAAAACAATTATTAACAACTTTAAGGTTGCTTTTCTTGCATTTATCAAATACTTTTATTACTTTTGCACAAAAAAAATACAATATAATGATAAGCAAAGAAGAAGTACAGCATTTTCTTGACCAGTTCAATACCAAAATGAAGGTCTTTGGCATCATCTACCGAGATGATCGAGGGAAGAACAGGCGGACACTTGAGGAGTTGGAAATAGTTCCTATATATAGGAGAGTTGTTATTGAGAGTTTGACTGTCGAAGATTATGTTCAAGGGCCGATTATTGACGAATTAAACCGATTGGGAGAAATGTGGGTATTCGGTAAAGATGTCTTATCCTTTTAAAACAATGGAGGAATAAAATATGAAAAGTCCGTTTACAGGTAAAGAAATGAAGCGCATCCACGAAACTCGTATATGGAAGTTTCGTGGTGAGGAATATAGCTATATACATACAGCTTGGCTGTGTGAGGACAGCGGAGAGCAATTCACAGACGACAAGAGCGATATGGCCGGCTTTGTTCAGGTCACCAACCAATACCGTGAGAAATATGGCATACCCTATACAGACGAGATAGTAGCCATCCGCAAGCGCTATGGCTTGAGTGCACAGAAGATGTCAATTATCCTTGGAATAGGCATCAATCAGTATCGTCTTTATGAGCAAGGTGAAGTGCCAAGTGTTTCTAATGGCAGAATGATTCGTTCAATAAGCAATCCAAAGGTTATGTTTGACATTCTTGAGAGTTCACGCAATGAGTTGTCAGACACAGAGTTTCATAAGCTATCAGACAGAATCAAAAGCGAGATTGCAGATGGTGAGCGACGCAAGATTGAACAGTATGAAACTAACCGAGTCTATCGTTCCGTCAGGGGAGTTGGTAACGGTTACGCCCCTTTATCGTTGGATAGATTGAAGAACCTTATGATTTATGTGTTGGAAAACACTAATGAAGTCTGGTGTACTAAGATGAACAAGCTTCTATTCTATATTGATTTTCTTGCCTATCGTGAGAATGGCATGGCAATCTCTGGTTTGTCTTACAAGGCAATCGATTTCGGTCCAGTGCCTGAACGATGGGACGTCGTATATAGCGAGTTTGACGAGATACACCAGGAACTGCGAAGCGTGGGAGATTTTGTTGGTAGTATATTGACATCAACAACCAAAGCAGACATCACCCTGTTTTCAGAAGCGGAAAAGAATGTGATAGAGAATGTCTGTTCACGTTTCAATGGCTTGTCATCCCGTGATTTGTCGAAGTTGAGTCATGAAGAGCGTGCTTGGATTGACCATCATGACAAACACGAAATCATACCGTTTGCAGGAGCTTTTGACTTGAAGGCTATTTGAAAGAATCCCCATGGACAGGTTTATCAACACAAATAATGCCCTTGAATCCGCGCATGAATGGTTAAAAATGAATAATGGCATTTTACTTTTCCGGGATATGACAGTCTAATTATATGAAGGAGGAGATATTTTTTATTGAAACCTTATTAAATAATTTAATAACTTAAACAAAAACATTATGGAAAGAACAATTAAAACTATCATGGTTGTCATTTGCTGCGTAATGGCATACTTTATGCCAGCAAATGCTGACAACAACAAGCCTATCAAGGTGACAGAGCTTCCAGCAAAAGCCCAAATGGTGCTCTCACAGCATTTCAAGAATCAGAAGGTGGCGTTTGCCTCTATCGAGTCGGGGATTATCGACAAGAACTATGACGTGGTGATGCAAAACGGTACTAAACTCGAGTTTGACAAGAAGGGAAATGTGATGGAGATTGACTGCAAGCAGGGTGCAGTGCCCAAGAAACTGATTCCGCAGGCTATCTACACTTACTTGCAGGAAAACCACTCTGGACAGACAGTGAGGAAGATTGAGTTCAACAAGAATGAATACGAGGTGGAATTATCCAATGGTCTCGACATCACATTCAACAAGCATTTCCAGGTGATTGACATCGACTGATTATCAAGGGATATTTATGTCTCTAGGAATCACAGGTACAGGTTAACTTCAGTTTATCAACCCGAAAGAGTGAACCAAGGTACCTGTCCCTGTGATCCTCAAAAGAGACTGACAGTGACAGATGTTTTCAAACTTTTTTTATCTAAACAAGTCGTCTATCGTAAGTTTGCCTTGGATAGATGACAAATGCTTGCCTGGTTTTATTCCGCTGGATGTAATCAGCGTGAGGCGGAGAGTTTTTGTGGTCTTGGTGACATCGCGGAAGAGGTCGCGTCGCTCTTTCAGATATTCGACATAGTCCTTCTTGAGTTCAAAGTCGCGGTCGGAATACTTCATTTCACACAAGTCGATACACTTGTCGCTGCGGTCGATTACAAGGTCTATCTGCGCCCTGCGATCGGATGAGCGATAATACCACGAACAGACATCAGAGGCAATGCCCGATATGCCCAAAGCCTGCTTTATCTTACTGATATGCAATATGCATACCTGTTCAAAGGCATATCCAGACCATGAATTGCGTTGCCCCGAACTTATATTGCTCCAAGCAAATTCATCCTGCCCGTCGTTGTTTTTCACAAAACGAAGATAGAATAAGGTGTACATATCCGTAAGTTGATATATATGATCGTTGCCTTTCTTACCAAAAGCCTGATAGCGTCGTAGAAAATCACAACGTACAAGATTGTCAAGCGCTTCGGTGAGATTTCCGTTATCCGTTATCTTTAGCGATTTGACAATGTCTTGTCGAGTCATTCCCATAAGAGTGGTTGATAGTAGTTCTACGATACGTCGATATAGGGCAGCCTCATTAAATAGAGATTTGAACAGGAACGAATACTCTGACCTCAATACGGCATCACCACTGAAAAAAAGTTCGTCAACATTTTGAGTGAGTGACAAATCGGGGCGAAGCAACGAAAGATAGAAAGGAGTGCCACCAAGAATCATATATGCATCAAGCACCTCTTGACGACTCCAATCTATATTCATAGACTGGAGATACTGCTCAGTTTCAAGTAAAGTAAACGGAACAAGATGCAAGGGACGAGTTACGCGATTATGAAGTCCTCCCTTGTCTCCGAGAAGCTTGTTTGTCATCCATGTTGTTGCACTGCCGCATACAATCAGTTTGACCTTTGGACGATTTGATGCCCAACCATTCCAAAAGAGATCGAGAGCACGGAGAAATCCAGACTTAGGAGTGTCAAACCATGGAAGTTCGTCGATAAAGATTAGGAAACGTTGTTTTTCTGGTAACGACTCTATAAAAATCTGCAACTGGGAGAATGCCTCATTCCAGTCTTTGGGCTTGTTTTGCTTTACACCGCTATATTTTGTTAGCTGGTTCTGCCAATGCTTCAGTTGTTCTGAACGTGTTTCCTGATATACTCCCGTGGCATAGAAATCAAATTGCTCATCAAAATACTGTTTGACAAGGTAGGTCTTGCCAATTCTTCTTCTACCATAGACTGCAACAAATTCAGCCTTTGGGGAGTCATAGCACATCTGGAGGATGTCTTGCTCATGCTTTCTTCCTACTATTGTATCTCGATACTTCATATACTTGGGTGATTTATGTAAACTTGCTGCAAAGATACTAATAATTTCCAAAAAAGTGGCGATAGTATGGCGAAAAGTGACTTTTTTTTTGACTTTTCGCCATACTATCGCCACTTTTTGCGGTTTTCAAGCATAAAATGGCAATATTTTTCACTTTCTGTCTCTAAGTGCCTTGACTATGAGTTGGGCGGCATTATCGGGGGCGACGGATGTGCCAAGACGATGAGAGACCTCCTCATAGCCACGGAGCATGACGTCGCGGGCGGGAGAGCCAGGGAGAATGGCATCGAGTTCGCGACGGATGTTATCCACAGTAAAGGTGTCGGCAACAAGTTCGCGCACCACCTCGGCATCGGCAATGAGATTGACAAGGGAGATATACTTCACCTTGAGCAACAGGCGACGCAGAAGAGCCACAAGTTGGGGGAATGCCATACGATAGCACACTACCTGGGGCACTCCGAAGAGGGCAGTCTCGAGAGTGGCTGTGCCGCTTGTCACCAATGCAGCCACGGCATGACTGAGCAAGGGATAGGTCTTGCCATATACTATGCGCACACCGGTGCCGTGGAGGAAACGGTCGTAATAGTCGGGGGCAACGCCCGGAGCTCCCGCAAGCACCATCTGATAGCGGTCGGACAGATGGCGAGTGGCCTCTATCATCGACGGAAGATTGTCTTTTATCTCCTGCAAGCGACTGCCTGCAAGGAGGGCTATCACGGGCAGCCCGTTGTCATTGGGGATATCCAGAGTGCCGTCGTAGGAAGCGCGAAACTGGCGCACCTCGTCGGCAGTGGGATTGCCCACATAATGAATGGGATAGTTGTATTTCCCCTCGTAGAATGGCACCTCGAAGGGAAGGATGGAATACATCTCTGAGATGTCGCGCTTGATGGCCTTGATGCGATGTTCCTTCCATGCCCATATCTTTGGGGATATATAATAGAAAAGGGGGATGGAGGTGTGCTCCTTGATATACTTTGCCACCTTGAGATTGAATCCGGGATAATCCACGAGTATCACCACATCGGGATTCCATGCCACAATGTCCTCCCGACAACGCCTCATGTTCTTGAGAATGGTGTTGAGATGTAGCAACACGGGAATAAAACCCATATAGGCGAGTTCGCGATAGTGCTTGAGTCGCACTCCGCGATTGCCTGCCGCCTCGCTCATCATGTCGCCACCGAAGAAGCGAAACTGTGCCTCGGGGTCGCGACTGATGATGGACGACATAAGATGGGAGGCATGGAGGTCGCCACTCGCCTCTCCTACTATGAGATAGTATTTCATTCAGTGAGATATCCTAATTGTTCAATCATTTCATAGGCTGTGACATCCATACGGGTGGGAGTGATAGAGGCATAACCATGGGTGAGCGCCCAGTTGTCGGTATCCTCGGCATCAGGTTCCTGGTTGACATATTCGCCCACCATCCAATAGTAGTCGTAATCATGTGGATGACGGCATTTTACAACCTCATTCTCCCAATCTCCAATTGCCATGCGACATATCTTCACTCCCTTAATGCCATCTGGCACAACGGGGAAATTGACATTGAGACAGATGCCTCGGGGAAGTCCGTTATGGAGCACCTTGCGTGTAATATCTTTTACTAATTGTGTCATCGGAGTGAAGTCGGCATCGTCGCGATGGTCGCAGAGCGAGAAGGCAACGGAGGGGATGAACTTCATGCAGCCTTCCATTGTCACTCCCATAGTGCCGGAGTAATGGGTGTTGACCGATGCATTGTCGCCATGGTTGATACCACCGATGACCATGTCGGGAGTGCGCCCGCCACAGAGTTGGCTAAGGGCAATCTTCACACAGTCAACAGGAGTGCCGCTGCACGACCACATCTCATAGCCCTCACCCTTGCGACGCAGTTTGAGACGAAGAGGGGTGGCTGCCGAGAAGGCGCATGAGAACCCGCTACGGGCAGATTCTGGGGCACAAATAATCAGATAAGCCATGCCCGAAAGCATTTCAATGAGACTGCGCAAACCCTTGGAATGATAGCCGTCATCATTTGAAATTAGTATTAAAGGTTTCTTATTTTCCATAAAAATTCAATTTTCGGCTGCAAAATTACGAAAAAACCTTCAAATCTCTATGTTTTTTCATATAAATTATGTACCTTTGCACCATATTTTAATAACTTTGGAACAAAAATGGGAAAAATAATCGCATTAGCAAACCAAAAAGGTGGAGTGGGCAAAACCACAACAACCATCAATCTGGCAGCCTCACTCGCCACATTGGAGAAGTCGGTTCTCGTGGTAGATGCCGACCCACAGGCCAACGCCTCAAGCGGACTTGGAGTGGATATCAAAGAGGTGGACTGCTCTCTTTATGAGTGTATCATCGACCATGCCGACGTGAGAGACGCTATATACACTACCGACATCGATGGTCTCGACATCATCCCAAGCCATATTGACTTGGTGGGAGCCGAGATTGAAATGCTCAACATCAACAACCGCGAAAAGGTAATAAAGACCCTGCTCGACCCGCTCAAAAATGAATATGACTATATTCTCATCGACTGCAGTCCGTCGCTCGGCCTCATCACGGTTAACTCGCTCACTGCTGCCGACTCTGTAATCATACCGGTGCAATGCGAGTATTTCGCACTTGAAGGTATCAGCAAACTACTTAATACTATCAAGATTATCAAAAGCAAACTAAATCCGAAATTGGAGATTGAGGGATTCCTGCTCACTATGTACGACTCGCGCCTGAGACTCGCCAACCAGATATACGACGAGGTGAAACGCCACTTCCAGGAACTGGTGTTCAAGACGGTCATACAGCGCAACGTGAAACTCAGTGAGAGTCCAAGTCACGGACTGCCGGTAATCCTCTATGATGCTGACTCTACCGGAAGCAAGAACCACTTGGCATTGGCGAAGGAAATCATTAATAAGAATTAGAAATTATTTATGGCAGTACATAAGAAATACGACCGCAGTGTCCTCGGAAGAGGACTTGACGACATTGGCAACGGACGCGGACTCGACGCATTGATTGACACCGGAGAGGTGAGAACTCAGGGATCGTCGAATCTCAACGAGATTGCTATTGACCAGATTACGCCCAACCCCAACCAGCCGCGAAGAGAATTCGACGAGCAGGCATTGGAGGAACTAGCGAGCAGCATACGGGAGATTGGTATCATACAGCCGGTGACCCTCCGACAGATGGAGGATGGCAAATACCAGATTATTGCCGGTGAGCGCAGATGGAGGGCTTCGCAGATGGCGGGGCTTCAGAGCATTCCCGCTTATATCCGCACCGTGAAGGACGAGACCGTCATGGAGATGGCTCTCGTGGAGAATATCCAGCGTGAGGACCTCAACGCCATCGAGATTGCATTGGCTTACGAGCATTTGGCTGAGACCACTGGTATGACCCAGGAAAAGATATCGGAGCGCGTGGGCAAGAGCCGCACCGCCGTGACCAACTATCTGCGACTGCTGAAACTACCGGCACAGGTGCAGATGGCTCTTAAAAACAAGGAGATTGACATGGGACATGCGCGTGCTCTTCTGGCAATAGACAGTCCGAGCGTACAGATAAAACTGTTCAAGGAGATTCAGAAGAACGGCTATTCGGTGCGCAAGGTGGAGGAAATGGTACACTTGCTCAAAAACGGCAATGATGTGCTCACCGCAAAAAAGAAAATACAATCGGGCAACCAACTGCCTGAAGAATTTAATATACTTAAGGACCGACTCGCTTCCTTCTTCCAGGCTAAAGTGCAGATGACTTGCTCGCCTAAGGGCAAGGGCAAGATTAGCATCTCATTTGCCAATGAGGAAGAACTGGAGCGCAT